>JALOTT010000495.1 GCA_025457745.1 Verrucomicrobiota bacterium | reverse complement strand
AATGACCTCGCTTCGATTGTGAACCACGCGGGCTGGTCCGTGCCGGACTGGCCATCGGACCGGCCCGCGAATTCACCAACGAAGCAATGAAGTCGGGTTGAACAGAAGGCAGCGAAGAGCGCGAAGACGGGAAGAGAGTTGGCATCCTGCCGTCATTTTTCAGTTCGCTGGCAGCGGACCCGTTGGGTGGGTTGGGACTTTGCTACCTTTGCTGCCTTCTGTAAGTCTTGATTGAAATTCAGGTTGTGAACAGGAACAGGCGGAGGGAACAGAGAGGAAAAACCACTCTCTGTTCCCTCCTGTTAAATTCTTCTTTTCCCGGCCTGCGAATTCACGATCGAAGTCGGGGAACAACGAAGCACCAAGCAAAAACCATGATTCCACCATTTGTCATCAAACGACCCCGTCGCTTTGCCGTTGTCAGCCTCGCGTTGGTGACGGTTGTCACCCTCCTGAGCCGCCCGGCCCGGGCGGGTTTGCAGGAGGGGGTGGCGGCCTATGAAGCCGGTAATCTGCCCCTGGCCGTGAAGGAATTCCGCACGGCAGCGGAAACCAACGACGCCAACTGCCAATACAACCTGGCCTTGATGTACGAGCAGGGCATCGGGGTGGCCAAAGACGAAAGGGAGGCGCGCACCTGGTATCGCAAGGCGGCGGAGCAGGGCAATTCCAACGCTCAATTCAATCTGGGCGTGCTCTATGAAAATGGTCGTGGCGGGGACGTTGACTTTACGCGAGCCAACCAGTGGTATCGCAAGGCGGCGCTGCAGGGCGACGCGCTCGCCATCGGCAACCTGGGCATGTTGTATATCCGCGGCGATGGGGTGAAGGTGGACCAGGTCGCGGGCATGGCCCTGCTGCTACGGTCGGCCACTCTGGACAGTTCGCCCGAAAATTATGCCAAGCGGAACCTGGCAGCGATCCAGGGGTTGACTTCCGCAATCGTAGCCGCCGCCCAGAAACTTTCCTCAGAAATGAGAGACGCCAACAATCTGCTGGTGCCGCTGGATGCCCGCCTGAAAAGCAATTTGACCAACGCGGTGCTCAGCGTCACCAACGCAGCTGCAATGCATACAAACTCTGCTGTTAATCTGAAATCACCATGAAAACAAGACAACAAGTCCTGCTCGTCGGGGCGATGGCCGGTTCCATCGCCGTAACCTTGTTTACCGGGTGTGCATCAACCGCCCAAACGCCAGGCTCGAAGGCAGGCGCTCAGCCGAAGTATTCGCCCGCTGTGCCAGCAAAGATAACGACACCCGATACAGTCGTCACCCGGATCGGCACGCTGCGCTACCGCGATGGCACCCCGGACGCGGCCACCGTGCAGTTGGCCTACGACCAACTGGATTTCAACCGGGGCATGGACGCGTTCCTCCGAGGCATGTCGGCCACCTCGGTTTATGCACTGTGCAGGGGCATCGAGGAGGCTGGGGCCAAGCCCAACCAGGGCATCGGCATCGCCGAAGATCTGCTCAATGCGCGCTCGCTGTTCCTGACGCCCAACACGACCACCGTCTATGCGATGTTGTCCGTTGACCTGACCGATGGGCCGATGGTCGTCCGCGTGCCACCGCGAGTGCTTGGCCCGGTGGATGACGCTGATTTCCGCTGGGTAACCGACGTGGGGCTGACCGGCCCGGACAAGGGTGCGGGCGGCGATTATCTGTTTGTTCCGCCCGGTTACAAGGGCCCTCTGCCGGCGACGGGTTATTTCATCGCCAAGCCGCGCACCTACCGGCTCTTGATCTTCTATCGCGCGTTCGTGGAGAAGGGCGACATCGCGGCGGCGGTGGCGGGCGTCAAGGCCAAGGCGGCTGTCTTCCCTCTCTCCGCGGCCGCGAATCCGCCGGCGACCACTTTTGTCAACGTTTCGAACGTCAAGTTCAACACGATCAGCGCGAACGACTTCAGCTATTACGATGAATTGAACGCCGTAGTGCAGCATGAACCGGCGGATTGGGTGGACCCGGACACCGTGGGGCTGTATGCGGCCATCGGCATCCAGAAAGGCAAGCCGTTCGCACCCGATGCCCGGATGAAGAAGATCCTCACCGACGCGGTGGCTGTCGGAAATGCCGTCGCCCGCTCGGACCTTTTTGCCTCGCGCGATCCGCGGACGCGGATTTATCAGGACCGGCAATGGTTCACGCCGTTCGTAGGCGGCAGCTACCAGTTTTTGAACGGCGCGGAACGTCTGCTCGACGCCCGGATCATGTTCTTCTACTACGCGACGGGAATCACCCCGGCCATGACCGAATCAAAACCCGGCACCGGTTCCGCCTACGCGATCACCGTGCGCGACTCGACCGGGGCTTATCTGGACGGCAGTCGCACCTACAAGGTGACCTTGCCGGGACCGATCCCCGCCAAGGATTTCTGGTCCTTCACGGCTTATGACAACCAGACCCGCTCGCTGCTCCCGACCGACCAGCGACTGGCCGGAGTGGACAGCACCGTCCCCGGCATCCAGATGAATCCCGACGGCGGAGTCACGATCTGGTTCAGCCCCAAACCCCCGGCTGGCCACGAGAAGAACTGGGTTCAGACCTGGCCGGGCAAGGGCTACAACGCCGCCTTGCGGCTCTACGGCCCGCTGGAACCGTGGTTCAACCAGACCTGGCGACCGAGCGATCTTGAATTGGTGAAATGAAGTGAAACGAAGAATGAAGAATGCACCGAACATGAAAACGAAACAAATCCTCCTCGTCGGGGCAGTGGCTGGTTCCATTGCCGCAACCTTGTTCACCGGATGCACGACCGCGACTGGAGCTGGTTCCGGCGCGGCCACCTACAAGATGACGACGCCGATCGCTCCGGGCGTTGCCGTGCCGGACAGGGTGGAAACGTCCATCGGCACGCTGCACCTGACGGACGGCGTTCCGGACGTGGATACCGCCGCGAAAATC
>JALOTT010000494.1 GCA_025457745.1 Verrucomicrobiota bacterium | reverse complement strand
ACGGCGGACTTTGTGCCCAGCAACACGAACTACAACACGCTGACGAATCTGTCGGCGGGGAACTTTGTGATCAACAAGGCGACGCTGGACGTGCAAGCCGATGACAAAACGCGGGGCTTCGGTTCGACCAACCCCGTTTTCACAGCGACGTTCACCGGCCTGCAAGCGGGTGATGACATCACCGCGGCTTTCACGTGTGATGCATTGCCCGCCAGCGCGCCAGGGACGTATCCAATCAACATCGCCTCGCTGTTGGACCCGGACAACCGGCTGGGCAATTACAACTTAACGCTTGGGAACGGAACATTAACCGTGACCGAGGTCATCACGGCGCGCACATTGACGGTGGCGAACGCCTACAGTTCGCCAGGTTCAGAGGTGGCCGTAGTGGTGAACCTCGCCGCTCAGGGCGACGAAAACTCCCTGGCCTTCAGCCTCGCCTTTGATCCGGCGTTGACCTACGTAGGCTTTACCGCCGGAACGGCAATTGCACCCGGCTCGATATTCAACGTTGATGTTTCAGGCGCCGGCTCGGGCAAACTCGGGGTGCAAGCGACTTTGCCGAACGGCACAACGCTCCCGGATGGAAGCCAACAGTTGGTCATCTTCACGTTCCAGGTTTCCTCGACCATCAGCAACCAGACCAGCCTGCCGATCAACTTCATTGATCAACCGGACGTGAGACAAGTGGCGTCCACAACCCATGTGTTGCTGCCCGCCAATTACATTGGCGGTACGGTGACCGTGTATACCGGATTCGAAGCCGACGCCAATAACAGTGGAGGCGTATCCGCAGCCGACTACACGCTCGTTGGACGCATTGTGGCCGGGTTGAGCACGATTACGGATCCCGGTCAATTTATGCGGGTTGACTGCGCGCCGCGATCAACCAAGGGCAACGGGAGCATTTCGGCCTCTGATTGGACTCAAACCGGGCGTTACGTAGTAGGTTTGGACCCGATCACGCAGATTGGAGGGCTTGGAGGGTCAACTCAGAGCCCGGCCATTGCCGGATCGGCCCAGACTGTCAAACTCTCGGGCAGGAAGGGGGAAGTCTCCGCGCAAGGCTTTTCGGGCCGAACCCTTAGGCTGGTTGGAACGAATGCTGAAGTTGGCGCAACCGTGCAACTACCGGTGGAATTGGTTGCTTCTGGTGATGAAAATGCCGTGTCCTTCAGCGCAACGTTCGATCCGGCAAACCTGGAATTCCTGTCTGCGGCTTCCGGAAGCGGGCTGCCTTCGGGAGCGCAGGTGCTGCTGAACACCACTAACCGCTCAGCGGGTCAAGTTGGAGTCCTTATTGGAGCTGGACCGGGCAAGGTCTTTGCCGCCGGAGCGCACGAGGTGCTCGTGCTGACCATGCAGGTTAAATCCGCTGGCAACGGAACACTGGGAATCGCCTTCTGCGACAGCCCGTTGTCGCGTGAATTTGTCTCTGCGGATGCAGAAGTGCTTTCCGGCGACTATGTGAGCACCTCCATCCTGGTGGGCGGCGTGCCGAATGTGCTGAAACTCGACGCATCTCAAATCACGGATGGTGGAACGAGACTGTTCATGAACGGCACGCCGGACCGAACATACCAGATCATGGTATCGACCAATCTCTCGAATTGGACAGTTCTGGCCACGGTTACCGCGTCCTCAACCGGCCTGGTGGAAGCCCGGGATCCAGAAGCTAAAAAGCATCCGATCCGGTTCTATCGGTCCGCAGCGCAATAACCATTACGCAGATGCGATCTACACCAACCAGCATTGGTTTGCTGGGAGCCGGGGTTTACACCTCTCGCGGCTGCGGTTGCTGCGACCGGCAGTTCTCTGGCAGAGCGCATTGTGTATGCGCAGGCCGCTGCGCGAATTGTTTTGACAAGTGAGATAGTGCCGCCTCCGGCGATATGCCGTGGCGGGGAATAAGCACATAAGAAAAGTATATGAAATGGAATCTGACGAAAAGCTTGGTAACCTCATTGGCGCTCGCCAGCCTTGCATTCGGTCTGCCGGGCGCAGCTCTCGCGCAGCGTGCGGTGCGGGTAGTGAACGTGTCCGGTGTGCCGGGAGGTCAGGTGAATGTCGCGGTGGAATTGGACGCTCAGGGCAACGAGAACACTGCGGCTTTCAGCCTTGGTTTCGACCCGTCAAAATTAGTTTATGTGAGCAGCACGACAGGTGCCGCATTGGTGTCGGGCTCAAGCTTTTTGGTCAACGACAGCTCCGCCGCGACCGGCGTTTTGGGCGTGCTCCTTGGGTTGCCCGTGAACCAGGCCTTTGCGGCAGGCCCGAACAGGCAACTTGCAGTTTTCACTTTCCTCGTGAATGGGGCTGTGGTGGGCCCTGCCGATGTGGCCATTAACTTCACTGACACCCCGGTGTCCAGGGAGGTCGTGTCGGTGGGCGCTGATGTGCTTTCCGCCGCCTTCGTAAATGGCAACGTGAAAGTTATAGGTACTGCGACCGTGACGCTGGGGAACTTGAGTCCCACCTATGACGGCACGGCCAAGAGCGCGACGGCGACCACCGTGCCTGGGGGCTTGGCGGTGACCTTCACCTATGACGGAAATCCTGCGGCGCCCGTGAACGCGGGCAGCTACGCGGTGGTGGCAACGGTCAATGACCCCAACTACCAAGGCAGCGCCAACGGGACGCTGGCGATTGGGAAGGCGACGCCGACGGCGACTTTGGCGGTCAACAACTCACCGGTGACGTATGACGCCACGGCCAAGTCGGCCACCGTGGTAATTTCGGCCAGTTCGGTGTCGGGCGCGGTGGCGAACATCCTGACGGGGGGCACGGCGACCAAGACGAATGTGGGCACGTATGCGGTGACGGCGGACTTCGTGCCGACCGACACGGCCAACTACAACAGCCTGCTGGCCCAGGCGGCGGGGAACTTTGTGATCTCCAAGGCGACGCCG
>JALOTT010000493.1 GCA_025457745.1 Verrucomicrobiota bacterium | reverse complement strand
GCGAGCCCGATGAAAATCATCCGAGGCGACCATGAGCTTGAAACTGCGGATCGTGAAAGTGTGCGGGGCTTCTCCTCCAGCACGCGGCCTTTGACGATGGCTGTTGGAAGTTTTGGAAACGAAGACGATGCGGGGCTGGCTGTGACAGCCGGCGCTGGCCCGGGTGCGGTTTGCAGATCGGCACGCTTGGCAATGCGCTCGTTCTCCGCGGCAACGGCTGGGGCAAGGTCAGCCTGAGCCTTCCGCAACTTTGCGAGGGTTTCTGGGCCCGGTTTCCAAAAACCCTTGTCCACGACCGTGAGCATCCGGTCCACCATCATTTTGTAGGAAGCCAGGTTTTCGGCGGCTTTGAATTTCTCACGGATGTCGAGCTGGTTGCGGTCCTGCACATAAACCTCAAACATCTCCTGCCACTTCGCATCGCCCACCGCTTCCGGCACGGTCACCTGCCAGCCCCACAGGTTGTCGGTCACCTGCCGAATCATCCTCGCACCAGAGTAACCTTCCTGGAGCATCGCCTCGATCCACCTCGGATTGAGATAGCGCGCCCGCATTTCGCGGCCCATGTAACGCTCCAGCGTCATCGTTTCGCCGGCCCTGGGATTGCTTAAATCAGCAACCAGCGTGTCGGCCGGTTTGCCGTTCACCGTGCGGACCGCCATCGCCGTGCCGCCGAGGTATTGATAGAAATCATCGCTATCAACGGCTCCATAGATATTCGACGAACGACTGTGAACCACGCCCTTCGCGCCCCTGAGCGCGAGCTTCAGCACGGTGGGTGAGAGGTCACCATTCGTCCCGCCACGGGCACGCGTGCCCCAAAAGCCCTGCCCGAATAGGTGGCTCATGCGGTTGAAATAGACTGTGGGCACGTCGTGTTGGTCATTCCAGGTGTCGGGATGATGAATGGCTTGTTCCAACCCTGTGCCATAGACGCCGGAAGGCACACTGAACAATCGCACCGAGGCCAACCGCTCAGCATCGGCGGGGGCAATTCCTTGCGCTTCGAGTTCCGCGCGGGCAGCGGCGATGTTTTGCAGCAGCGCATTATCATCGCTGGTGTCGGTCTTCACCAGGTTCACCGCTTGGTCAATGAGCTGCATCAACACAGGGAACAAATCGCGATACAGGCCGGACGGAATCACCGTCACGTCCACGCGCGGGCGGCCCAACTCGGCTCGCGAAATCAACGCCGCGCCCTGCACGCGACCGCGGGCATCCCACTTGGGACGCACACCCATGAGTGCGAGGATTTGCGCTTCCATCACGCCCTCGTGCCGGCTCGTTTCCGTGCCCCACAAGTTGACCACCAACCGGTCGGGGAATTTGCCGTCGTGACGCTTGCGGTAGGACTCGATCAAATCGGCAGCAAGCCGCGAACCCGCAGCGAACGTGGCAACGGATGGCAATCGTGCCGGATCGAACCCATAGAAGTTCTTGCCAGTGGGCAGCGCTTCGGGATTGCGGATGGGATCGTTGCCCGCTCCGGCGGGAATGAATCTTCCAGCGAGGCCAACCGAGAGCGCGTCCAATTCAGCGCGACCGGAGGCTTCGATACGTGTCATCAAATCAGACTTGCGTTTTGCATGATCCTCTGGCGACAGATTCGGTTCGAGCGAGAGAATCGCCTCCGCCGTCGCCGCGCGTTGCACTTCGTCGGGCGCAACACCGAAAGCATGCATGCCGAACGGCGTCATGCGTTCGCCGATCTTTTTGAGGTGATGCTCAATTTCCTCAATCTGCTCCTCATTCAGGAGCGCGCCGGGCGTGTTGGTAATAGAGAGGTCCTGCAACAATCCGTGCTTCGCGCAGCGTTGGTCCAGATCGCGGAGCAGGTCGTCTCCCGCGAGCGAACCCTTCTCTCTCGCAACGCGGTAGTCATTGATGATGCCGTTGATGGCGCGCAATTCGGGACCAAGGCTCGCCTTGTCCAGAGGCGGCGGCAGATGCGTAATGATGGCCGCCATGGCGCGGCGCTTCGCCTGCAAGCCCTCGCCCACGTCATCCACGATGAACGGATAAAACTGCGGCACAGCACCCACGATCACTTCGCCCGTATCGGCGCTGGTGAAACCGACTTCCTTGCCCGGCAGCCACTCATGGGTGGCGTGTGTGCCGACATGAATCATCGCATCGGCTTTGAAGTTCTTTTGCAGCCAGAGATAGAACGCAAGGTATTGGTGATGCGGAGGCAACTTCACGTCGTGATAGACGGCCTCGATGTCCTGATCCCAGCCACGCGTGGGTTGCGCGCCGAAAAGGACATTGCCCCAGCACAGAATCGGAAGCACAAAGAACGCTTCCCCGGCGCCATTGTGCCACACCATGACCTTGCTTGTTTCCGGTTCACCCCACTTTCGCCTGACGCTGTCGCGCAATTCTGCCGGCAGCTGATCAAACCACTGCCGGTATTCCCGCACCGACAACAGCGGCACGCGTCCGGAACGTGCGAGTTGATCGAGATCGGCAAGCAGATTTGTTCCCGGCATGGGATTATTGCCAAAGGTGCGGATGGTTGTGAACAGGGCATCCGAGTTGGTGGGAGCACCGGTGGTGTCGTAGCCATCGGCGCGCAGCCGATTCAGAATTTGCAGCAGGGATTGCGGCAGCACGTTCAAGTAGGATGCGCCGATGCTGGCCTTGCCCGGAGGGTAGTTGTAGTAGATGACCGCGATGTGCTTGTTCGTCGGCGATTCGTGCCGCAAGCGCAAGAATGCCTGCACCCGGTCCGCCAGTCGCTCGACGCGCTCGGCAATCGGCATGGTCATCACGTAGGTCTGGCCTGTAGCGACATCAACGAGCTTTTCCTTGGAGGCCACGATGGTGGGGGCAACCGCGCCCGCCAGTTCCGCTGCGCCGATCTGCCAGGAGCGTTCGATGAATTCGAGCCCGCTGGCAGAGCGTTCCCACTC
>JALOTT010000110.1 GCA_025457745.1 Verrucomicrobiota bacterium | reverse complement strand
TGCCAGCGCAACGCCAGGCCGCGTTCAACGATGAACGTCAGCCCGACAATCGAAGTCAGGATGAGTAAAATGTAAACAAGCAGTTCCATTTGTTTCTTTGGTTGACCGTGTGTGCGGCGTTTTGTTCAAGCCGCGGCTTTAGTTGTAAAAAAAAGTGAATTGAATCGGGCGCGAATCGCTGCCCACCATCAGCCGCATTTCGCGCGGCCACTTCTCGAACGGGGCCGGGTCGAGCACCGCTTTCTGGCACAACAGCCCCAGCATTTCCCCGACAGTGCTTTCGGCAACCTTCATTTCGGTGATGCGGCCGTCATAATTCAAGTGAAATTGCAGGACCACCTTGCCGTGCTGATAGCCATCGTACCGGATGTTTTCCAGCAGGGCATACCAACGCGACGATACCGCGTCAATGAACGCCTCGTCATAAGCGCCGAAGCCAGTCGCCTTGACATCGAAACCAGGGTCGAGCCGGATGTTTTTTACGCCACCATCCTGTTTCATTTTTTGCCCTGGCCGCTGGTTCATCTGCCGACGCGCGTACGCTTCCTTGAGCGTGCGGGGCCGGGGCCGCTCGGCATCGCCGTTGTCCGTGCGCGGATTCAAATCCGGTTTGGCCATCGTCAGGTCGCCGGGTGACAACGTGGGTTTGGGTTTGGCTTCGGACTGGTCCTGCGCCGCGGGCGGCGACGGCTGGAGCTTTTCAAATTTTTCACGCGGCACGTCCTCGGTTTTGGGCACCTGTGTTTGCGTGCCGGTGATCTTCGGCGTGTCGGTGACGCGGTTGGCGTCCGGATTTGCCGCCTTCGAACTGTGGCTGGAATAGTACTTTGCGTTCTTGGGCGGTTCGGTGACGGCGTGTTGCGGGTTCACGTTGATGAACACCAGCGGCGCTTCGCGGTTCACCGGCGTTGGTTCCTGCGTGGCCGCTTTCGGCAGTGAGCGAGTGATGGCCTTGATCCACATGGGCACATGAATTCTTTCCCAGACGTCAAATCTCTTGCCGGTTTCGTAAGTCCCCCACGCCAGCAGATGCACGGCCACGGACAACGCGAAGGCCCAAGCCAGCCTCGAGGATTCGAGGTGATCCAGGCGCAACGAGATTGCCGGGGCGCAGCGTGTCATCATGTCGTAACCAGCTTGCCGCACGAACGCAGCGCGGGCAACTGTTTAGACTGGTTGTGCCAAATTGAAGTCACATTAATTCCGACAGATTACGCGGAGGGTTGTTCGATCAGAAATCCGCCCAACAACGAAGTTTGCGTCAGCCAAAACGGCGCGGCCCATCTTCCCACGCAACAAGGCGCTGTCATCGCAGGTCGGCGTCCGCACATCAAGGGACGGCTAGTTTGGGTTCACGTTCAGCCGTATCCGGGATGGCTGCCAGCGTGGCGACGAATGCGCCTTGAATGACTGCCAGGGCCTGCGCCGCGGCCTGCCGCACCCAGGGCGTGCGATGTTGCAACGCGCCTTCCAGTTGTGGCAGCACGGACACCGCGCCCTCGGTGAGCGCCCATTGGGGGTCAATTTGCTTGAGCGACTCCCCGGCGGTCCGGCGAATGAGGAGTTCCTCGTCAATCAACGCCAACACCAGCCCCGGAATAACGGCGGGACTTCCCAGCACTCCCAGCGCTTTGGCGGCCGATTGGCGGACATCACTGTCCGAGTCGCCGAGGAGCGAAACGATGACCTCGGCCGCGCGCGGGTCGCGCAGCCGCTCGAAATATTGGATCGCCGTCACGCGCACTTCAAAATTCTGATCCGCCAGCAAGCCCAGAAAAACTTCGGCCAGGGCCGGGTCTTCCGATTTGGCGACGATCTGCGCCGCGGCGAGACGAACCTGGGGATTGCCTTCGCGCAATTTTTGCAACAGCGCGTGGCGCACCGGTTCGCCGGTTACGCGGGCGAGGGCGTGAATGGCGGAAACCCGCACCGTCGCATCCTCGTCGTTCAGCGCGTTCAACAGCGGCTTGATCGCGCGCGGATCGTCCATCCCTTCGAGCGCCTCGGCGGCGGCGCGACGTTGGAAGCCTGTGTCGTGTTTCAATTCCTTGACCAACGATTCGACCGCGGCGCCACCCGCGAGCGCCGCGCTGCGGGCATGACCTGACGCCACCTCAAACAAAGCCCGCTCCTCCTGGGTGGCGGGCCGCCAGCCCAACTCGCGCAAGGCCGCCGCCGCAGACGCGCGCGTCCGGTTGTTCAATTCCTTGAGCATCCCGATCAGCGCCGGAACGGCCTGCGGGTCGCGAATGCGGCCCAACGCGGTGGCAGCCGCTTCCCGCACGTCGGCGTGGGAATCCCCCAGCGCAAAAATCAACTGCAGCACGGCCTGATCCTCGCCCCGTTCGCCCAGTACCCGCGCCGCCGCACCACGCACTTCGGCTTCCTCGTCCGCCAAACCCGCCAGCAGCAGGTCCAGTGCGTCCGTGCCCGACGTGTCCGTCAGCGCTTCAATGGCGCGGCGGCGCACGTCGGCGCTCTTGGAGTTCAATCGAATCGTGTTCAACCAGGTCATCAGTTCAATCTCCGTGGATGGTTTGTCGCGCTTCGTTGTCAGGCCGCTGGTAAAATGCGCAAGCGGCTGGCATTCCCTCTTATTCAAGCGTGCATCGTGCCAAGGCCAGCGAAAGGCGGGAAACGTCGAATGGCAACAGGGTTTAGCGAATCGCGTCCGTCACGACGACGCGCAACTCCGCGCCGTTGCAGCGAATCTCAGGAACGTACATGGCCTGTCCCAGAACTGGCAGCGCGTGAAATGTACCCGGCACTTCGGCCCGCGCGTCATAACGGATTTCCCAGACGCCTTCCGGCAGTTTGTCAATGAACAGCGCCACCTTGCGATCGCGCAGTTCCTGATAGACCCAGCGCGAGCGACCGGTAAAGTCGGTTGATTCGGAGCGTAGGACAGGCGTCGCGCCAATCCCTATTTTCTTTTTGGAAGCTTTGGCAGAAGTTTGGGACAGGCGCGACGCCTGTCCTACTTTACGTTCCACCGCGCCGTTCTTGAGTTCACGCGCGTAAAGCGATTCGCCGCTCCGGATTTCCACCGCCTCGAACCCGGCGGGCTTCAAGTCCTCGAACACCAGATACTCGTAGTTGTTCTTGGCCTCGATGGTGATGAGCGTCTCCACACGCTCACCGCTCTTGACGGTTTCGCCGTCCTTGAGCGGCTCCTTGTCATAGACGTAGCCCTTGAGCAGCGTCGGGCGGCCCACGAGCTTGAAGTAATCGCGCTTCACGAAGATTTCGTTGCCGGCGGGCGTGATCGGTTCTTCCAGGCTGAAGAACTTGGCTTCCGCGGCGAAGTAAATCGGCGTGTCGCCCTGCTTGCGGACGATGCGAATTTCGTTCGCGGCCTTGACCAGCTTGGGATCAATCGTGAACCGGCTCGGGGCGTTGAACACGTCCGCGCCGCTGACTTTCTTCTTCGCGATGGATTTGCCGTTGACGATCAATTCGTATTCCAGCTCCGGCTTCAGTTCGCCGCTGACGCGCAGGTAATCGTTCATGGCCAGCACGACGATGGCGGTGTCGCGGGTGTTGCTCCACTGCGCGCCGCGGCGGTTCTTGATGAGCCAGTTGGTGACCGGCTCGACCAACTTGTTCTTCGGGTCAATCGCCAGCAACGCCCGCAGCGCGAATGCCGTCGCCTCCACGCCGCCATCCGACCAGCGCCAGTAAACGCCGTCCTCGCCCCAGTGCGCCGTGCCCATCTGCCCGGTTGAGGGTTGAGGGTTGAGGGTTGAGGGTTTGCCGTCAATCAACACCGATTGATCGGGGCGCTCGTCGCGCTTCACGCCGTTCTCCAGGTTTTCGATCAGCGTTTTGGCTTCCTGAGTCTTGCCCAAGTTGTGGGCGTTCAGCGCGAGCAACGCGCGGGTGTAGGCGTTGAGCGAGTCGCGCTTCGCCCAGAGGTTGTCGAACGCCTTGATCTGGAACTTCGAGGACACGGCTGGCTTCGCCGAGGCATGATTCGCTGCCAACGCGTGCAGCATGAACGCTTGCATGTCCGGGTTCTCCTCTTCCTCGACGAGGGTTTTGTCCAAGAAATTGAAGGCACGGCCGAGCACATCCTGTTTCACCTGCACGCCAGCTTCCTTGGCGAGCGTCAAGCCCCACAACACGTAAGCCGTCATCCAGTGATCGCTGCCACCTTCCTTCCACCAGCCCCAGCCGCCATCGCCGTGCTGGAAGTCGTAGAGCCGTTCCAGGCCGGCCTTCGTGATTGCGTCCAACTCGGCCAAATCCTTTTTGCCCTTCGGATGCGTGGCGGCGGCGGCGTTTGTTTCAATGCCACCGAAGACGCGGCCCATTACGTCTTCGGGATCGAGACCGAGGTCGCGGAGCGTTTTGGCGGTGATGACGGCAGGCAGGAAACGGCTCATCGTTTGTTCGGTGCAGCCGTAGGGGTAGTCAACCAGGTAAGGCAACGCGTCGAGCATCGTCACCGCCATGCTGGGCGTGACTTGAACGATGAGCGATGTGGAATCCGCCTTGCGCTCTGTGGGCAAGTCGAGCTTCACCGTGATGTCGTTGCCGCGCACCTTGCCGGACTTGGCGATGAATTTCTCGATACCGTGTTCGTAGGCGACGTAGGCTTTCTCCATCGCGTCGGCGTAATTACTTTTGGCGGCTCGACCGATGACTTTGATTCTCACGTTGCCGGGATTTTTTATAACGCCCTTCCAATCAACGCGTGTTTCGCTATTCGCCGCAACGGAGGCGACGGGTGTCTTGGGATTGCTAGTGATATCAAGGAGCGAAGACGATCCCGCGTAGCTCAATTCCAGTCCTTCTGCTTCAAGTGTCATGAAACAACTCATGTTTTGATCTGTGTTGTTATTAACCACGGCAGAAATGACGACCTCGTCGCCCACGACGAAGAACCGCGGCGCTTGCAGGCGGACGATGAGCGGTTGCTTCGTGCGCGTGGTCGCGTCGGCGATGCCAAACTGGTTCGCCTGCGACACCGCACGGGCCGTGGCCTTCCAACCCGTGAGTGAGTCGGGATACTTCACCTTCACCGTCGCCTGGCCGTCCTTGTCCGTGAGCACGTCCGGCTGCCAGAAGACGGTGGAGCGGAAATCAGTCCGGACTTGGACGGCGGGTTCCTGGCCGGGCGGTTCCCCTGCGAACTGCTTTGCTTTGTCTTCCGCCACCGCCATCCCGAACATCATCGGGGCGGTGGCGTCGGCGGGCCCATTCATGGCGCCGCGGGCGCGGAATGCACTGGCTGACTTGGCCATCGCGCGCACCGGCGCGCCACCGCCGTAACCACCAGCATCAAAACCGTTCACCGTTTGCACGGCCATCACGGATTCGTCCGTATCGAATCGCTTCATGGCGTCTTTCGCATCAGCGAAATCCACTTCTTCCACTTCTTCCCGCGCCCGCCGGTCCCGCGTTGATTTGTCCCGCTCGTCGAGCAACTGCTCGTTGTCGCCCACCACTAGCTTCGCATAACCCTTCTGGTTCATCGTGGCCTGCGTCTGAACCTGCTGGCCGCGCTTCGTGCCGAAGTAGAATTGCCGCGGGTCGCCGGCATAGTCGCTCTGGATGTAGAACACCGATTCGTCCACCAGCCCGAGCGAAACCTCGGCGGACACCGGCTTGCCTTCGTCGTTCTTCGTGGTGATGGTGAGCGTGCCCTCGTCGCGCGGTTGGTATTGCGCCTTGTCGGGTTTCACTTCCACGGTCAGGAAATTCTTCGTCGGTGGGACGATGACTTGCTTGGTGTCGGTGAAAATCTGGCGGTCGCTCACGAGCGTGGCGCCGAGGAAGACGTTCGGCACGTATTTCTCGTCCACGAACAGGTCGAGCAGTTTCACCGGGCCGTCCAGGTGGACGAGGCGATGGTGATACAGGTCCTCGCCCTCGACGGTGAACAGGACGTAGCGGTCGGGCGAATTGGCGACGAGCATCACGGGCGCTTCGCTGCCGACGCGGAACGTATCCTTGTCCGCGATGATCTCCACGCCGCCGTGGCGATAGCCGAGTTCTGTGGTGGCATTGTTCGCAATCCACACAGTCGTCTCGGCGCGAATGGGCTGCGGCGGGCGCTTCGGAACGGCGTCTTCGCTCAGCCACGCGAACCGGTAGTAGCCCTCGCGCTCCGGCGTGAAGTTTAGCGTGGCGCTGCCTTCGGCGTCGGTCTTGAGCTTCTCGGTCAGGATTTCGTCATGCTGGTAGCCGCGGAACTTGAGCCGCCAATCTTTCTGGTCCGGGCGCTCGGGCAGCGGCGGCCAGATTTTGGTTTTCGCCTGGAGCGCCTTGAGTTCGTCGCCTTTGACTTCCGTGCCGTCCGGCTTGATCCAGATTTCGTACCAGTAATCGCGCGTGACCGTGACCTTGCCTTCGATCTGTGCGGGTTGCTCGTTGGCGTCGAGCGCCTTGAAATCCAAGCGGACCTTGTCCTGCGGGCGATAGAGGTTGTGCTCGGCCTGCGGATAGACGTAGTAACGCTGGCGGGTGACGCGGACATTGCCGTTGCCGGTGATCTCACGCCGGCTGGCGTCGGTGACGCGCGCCTCGATGCGATACTCGAAATCCTGCCCGGCGTTCGCGGGCGTGTCGAAGGTGAGCGTGGCTTTTCCGGTGGCGTCGGTTTTGAGCGTCTCGCGCTTCACGATCTGGCCACCGCCGTAATGACGACCCCAGCGGCCCGGGCCGTTGTCCATGTCCTCGTAGAACCACGGGAAATCGCGCGTGCGGCGCCACGATTGCCAATACGGGTTCTGGTTCACGATCACCTCGACGCTGGCATTCGCCACCGGCCCGCCGAAGTAGTAATCGGCTTGGACTGTGACCTCGACGTTCTCGCCGACGCGGAATGCCTTCTTCCTGCCGTCTTGCTCCGGCGTCTGCACCGTGACCTTGAACTCGGGCAGTTTGTATTCTTCGAGTCGGAAGAGCGTCGCGTGGCCAAGGCGCAGGCCATCCTCGCGGTTCTTCTCCCAGAATTGGATACGGTACTCGCCCAACGGCATCTGCTCCGTAAGATCGAGCGTGCCCCACGCGCTGCCAAACGTGTTGAGCTTTGCCTTGTCCAGCTTCACTCGGGCGCCGCGCGGGTCGGTGATCTCGAACTCGACCGTTTCGTTCGCCGGCGTGGAATAGACCGAGCCGTTGTAACGGCGGGCGATGAATTTCCAGTTCACCGTTTCCTTGGGGAGATACGCGGGCCGGTCGGTGAAGGTGTAGATGCGCCAGGATTCCTGCTCGCCGCGTTGCCAATAGCTGTTGCCGGGGCTGAAGGCCTGGCGGTCGGCGACACTGGCGCTGGCGAACAGCTCCAGTCCGCGACCTGACCGGTCGGATAGATCAAACACGGCGATGCCGTCCTGGTCCGTTTCCTTGGTCTGCTCGCGCGTCTGCCAGCGACTGCCGTCGCGCCAGCGTTCCCACAGTTTCACCCTGGCGTTGGCCAGCGGTGCGGAATGCAGCGCATTGCAGAAATAAACCAAGGCTTGCTTGCCGGATGTCTTCAGGACGAGCGCCGCGTCCGTGACGAGTATCAGTTCCCGGGCGTCCTTGCCGCCGGCTTTGGCTTCGAGGACGTAAGCGCCGGGCTTGAGCTTCGGGTCCAAGCGAAGCTCTTCGCCGCCGGGCTTGTGATCCTCCGCCGGCCCCTCTCCCGGCTTCGCCACCCTCTCCCCATCGGAAGGGGAGAGGGCAGGGTGAGGGGTGTGCGTCCACAACTTGAGCTTCTCCCGCTTGCCGAGGTCAATCGAAGTCAGCCAGTCCTGACGGCGCTTCTCGTCTAGGCGCGATAAATCCACGTCGCGGTTCAACTCCACCGGATACAGCGCCAACTCGATCTGCTTCACGTTCCGCCAGTTCAGATGGTATTGAATCTCCGAGTCGGGCAGAAAGATATTGCCGACGCTGACGCCCACCTGCGGTTCGGTGATGTTCTTGATCTGCTGCTGGGCCTGCTCCCAGTAGCGTGTCTCGCCCTTGGCAAATTCGCTGACGAGCCGACGGAACAACTTCAGCGCCTTGACATAATCCGGCTCTTGCCGCCAGTTGCCGTCGGCCAGTGGCATCGCGCGGCCCTGGTTTGCCATCCACTCGGCGTAGTTGTAAAGCGCGTCGTCGTACCAGTCGGTCTGCTTGCCGATCTTGATCGCACCCTCGAACTCCTCCGGCACGCGAGCGCGCCGTTCCCAATCGCCGCCCTGATTGCGCACCGTCATCGCGATGAGAAAATGCGCGTGGGCCTTGTCGTTTTCGGACTTCGCGATCTTAAGCGTGTTGTCGAGGACTTCGAGCGGGACATAATTGCCCCATTGACCGTAGTTGTAAAAGCGCTCGACGCCCGGCGGCTTGGCCATGCGCCAGACCATCGCGAGGTAGCGTTCACGCGCCAGTTCGATGTCGCGTGCGCCGGCCCACCAATCCAGCGCTTGTTGGTAATGAGGCCAGGCCTCACCCCAGTTCTGAGCGTTGCGCCGCGTCCAGTGAAAATCCCCGAGCGACTCCTGCACCTCCACCCAGACGCGATCCTTTTGATCCTCGCGCGGCACGTCGCGGACGAGTTGTTCCAACTGCGTGCGCGCCTCGTCGAGCTTCGTGGTGTCGGCGCGTTGCGTGGACGCTTCGGAGCGCCACTGCATATCGGCGAACCGGAAGGCGACCCAGCGCGCCTCGTTCGTAGTGATGTTCGACATCACCATGGCACGGGCGTAAAGCTCGTGGGCTTTGGCGAACGAACCGTCGGTGAAGAGTTTCTCCGCGTCGGTCTTTAGCGATTCGTATTCCGTCGGCGGGGCGGCGTGGAGTTGAAATCCCAGCGTGAGGGCGAGCGCAAATCGAGTAATCAAATTCATAATGTCCTTCCCGTTGGACGTGTTCGGCCCGAAAATGCTCCCAGATTGCAAGCGCGGCCAGAGAAATGTGGCGGCAATAAGCCGGCCGCCCACCGCTACGAGCCGAGCCGGCGCTCGGCGCTTCGTTCATACCGCACTGTCGCCGCTTTCGCTGGTGCGGATGCGCCAGGCTTCGTCAATGGTCGAGACGAACACCTTGCCATCGCCAATCTTGCCGGTCTTCGCGGCTTTGATGATGGCTTCGATGGCGGCCTCCGCCTGGGCGTCGGCCAGGACGGTTTCGATTTTGACCTTGGGCAGAAAGTCCACCGTGTATTCGCTACCGCGATAAATTTCGGTGTGCCCCTTCTGGCGACCGAAGCCTTTGACCTCGGTCACGGTCATGCCCTGGATGCCCAAGGCGTTGAGCGCGTCCTTCACATCCTGAAGTTTGAACGGTTTGATGATGGCTTCGATTTTCTTCATAGGTCTTGATGGTCTGTTGCAGCTACTCGTTGTAAGCGCGCTCGCCGTGTTGCGAAAGGTCCAAGCCCAGACTCTCGTCTTCCGGGTCCACCCGCAATCCGATGACGCTATCAACGAGTTTCAAAAGGATGAAGGTGCCGGCCGCCGCCAGCGCGATGGTGAACAACACGGCTTTGAGTTGATTCAGAAACTGGCCCGCGCTGCCCGCGAGCGAAACCGCCGCGCCGTTGACCTGGAACGTGGCGGCGATGGCGCTGTTCACGTCCGCGCTTGCCAGAAAACCCAGCAGCAACATGCCCGTGATGCTGCCGATGCCGTGAACGCCGAACACGTCGAGTGAATCATCGTAGTTGAAGGTGGCTTTGAGCTTCGTCACCGCCAGGTAGCAAAGGACGCCCGCCGCCAGTCCGATGCAAAACGCCGCCGGCACGCTGACGAATCCCGACGCCGGGGTGATCGTGGCCAGTCCCGCCACCATGCCCGACGCCGCGCCGAGCACGCTGGATTTGCCCTTGAGCAAAACCTCCATCGCCGCCCAACTCAGCGCCGCCGCCGCCGCCGAGAAGTGCGTGGCCGCGAACGCGCTGGTCGCGAGTCCGGATGAGCGAAAGCACCACGTTGTGCGGCATCATCGGCGCGTGTGGGAAGCCGTGGCGTTTGCCGAGCACGAGCGCGCAGACCCACGCGGACACGCCCGAACTGATATGCACCACCGTGCCGCCGGCAAAGTCGAGCACGGGAATTTTTCCGCCGAGCGCCCAGTTGAACAATCCGCCCTTGCCCCAGACCATGTGACAGAGCGGCAGATAAACGACCGTGACCCAGAGCAGCATGAACACGACGTAGGCGCTGAACTTGATGCGCTCCGCCACCGCACCGCTGATGAGCGCGGGCGTGATAATGACGAACATCATTTGAAACAGCATGAAGCTTTGATGCGGAATCGTTGCCGCGTAGTCGGGATTCGGCGCGCTGCCCACGCCTTTGAGAAAAAGATATTGCAGCGGGTTGCCGAAAAATGCGTTGCCCTCGCCGAACGCCATGCTGTAGCCGAAAATCATCCACACCGCCGACATCAAGGCCATCAACACGAGGCTGTGCATCATCGTGGAAAGAACGTTCTTGGTGCGGACCAGCCCGCCATAAAACAGGATCAAGCCCGGCGCGGTCATCATCAACACGAGGGCCGAGCTAGCCAGCATCCAGGGCTGGCAATCCAATGATGCCAAGCCAGAAAAATGTCAACGCAAGCAGCGCACCCCAGCGACCAGCCCAACGAGTGAAATTCATGCGCGCGAAGTTCAACAAAAACACGGGGTGGTGTCAAACCTCGCCGGTATACGGAAACACAACAGCCGCACCCGCGCACCGCCCCGGAGCGCGGGCGGTCCCTCGCCCGCAGCACGCCCGCCCGCCAGAAGACGCCAGGATTTTCCAATGATCTCTCTGCCATCCACGCGCTGCGACCGGGGACCGGTCGCGCTCCGTCGGGAGCAGTTTGTTGGGCCCAGCGCTGCGCACACAGCCGAAATTAGAGTGCCACCACCCGCCCGGTTTTGACCGACTTTTCTTCCGCCGCGCAAATTTCCACCGCGCTCAAACCGTCCTGCGCAGTCACGACCGTCGGGGCTTTGCCGGTTTCGATGGCCTGAATCATGTGGCGCAACTCGCCGCTGTAGCCGTCCGGGCCTTTGAGCTTCACGACGCGCGAGGGTTTGCCTCGCTCATCCAGGCGCAACGCATCCGCGCCACGGGCGAGGTCAAAGTCCGCGGTGGCCCGCTCGAACATCACCGTGTAGCCCATGTTGAAGCCTTGCATCAGCAGCCAACTGCCTTCCGCGTGAACCGTCGCACCGCCGGTGACTTGATATTGCGTGACGACGTGATCAACCGCCCCGGTGAATCGGCTCAGGCCAGTCGAGAAGACGCTCTTGGGCCGACCGAAAAGAAATTGCACGAAATCCGTGTCATGAATGTGCAGGTCCAGCAGCGCGCCGCCCGAGTCGCTGCCCTTGAAGTAGGTGCTGCGACTCCAACCCGGCGGCGCGGACACGCGGCGGAAGCGCGCGGCCAGAATCTTTCCGTAGGTCTTCTTCGTCGCAAGTTCCTTAAGCCACGCCCAACCCGGCCAAAATCTCATGCACATGGCCGGCATGAAGAACCCTTTGGCGGCTTTGGCGGCTTTCACAATTTCGCGGGCGATGGCCGGATTGCGGGCCAGCGGTTTCTCGCAAATCACGTGTTTGCCGGCGCGCAATGCCGCTATGGCTTGCGGCGCGTGCAACGATGTCGGCACGCAGAGGTCAATGAGCTCAACGTCCAGGTCGGCGAGTAGTTCCTCAAATTTACGATATGTCCTGAGGTTGCGGCCGAGGTTGACGGCATTCTGGTCGCCGATATTGCCGCCAGCACCTCCCAGCACGCCGTTGACCGGCAGGCGCACGGCGTCGCAGACCGCGACGAGCCGCGCGCCGGGGATTTGTTGATACGCCTTGATATGCGTGACGCCCATGAACCCGAGGCCCACGACGGCGACGTTGACTTTGCGATTGGAAGAACGGGATTTGGTTTTTTTCATGTGGAGGGTATCAAGGTTAATCCGTAACGATCCAGTTCAACCACGAATGGACACGAATGGACACGAACAAGGAACGCCCAACACAGGTATCTTGCAGAACCTGTACTGCTCACCAAATGGTGAGTGCCCCCGACCGGGTTCTTCGCGCGAGACGGTCAATCTCATTCGTGTGAATTTGTGTCCATTCGTGGTTCGCCGTGGTTCACCGCGAAACTGTTTCAATGAGTTCACGCGCCGCGCGAATGTCGGCCACGCGTTGAGTGCCCGCCTCGCGTTCGATGCACAAATCGCCTTTGAAACCAACCTCCTTCAGCGTGGCGAAAAACGCCGACCAATCCACCTCGCCCGTGCCGGCGACGACTTCCTCGCCCCACGTGCCGGGGACTTTGGTGCGGCGCGCGTCCTTGATGTGAACCTGACGGACCCATTGGCCGAGCTCGCGCAGCGCCTCAATGGGGTTGCCCTTGTCGTAAAGAATCATGTTGGCCGGGTCGAAATTCACGCCCACGTTCGGCTTCGCGAGCTTGTGCAGAAAATCGAACAGCACCGCGGCGGTTTCCTGGCCGGTCTCCAGCCCGAGCGTGATGCCGCGCGCCTGAAAAATCTCCGCGGTCTGGACCAACCGCTGTTTCAGTTTCGCGAAACTCGGATCGCTTGCCTCGTGCGGCAGGAAGCCGGCGTGGAACGTGACCAGCTTCAGCCCAAGTTTCCTGGCGAGGCCCGCCGTTGCCTGGGTGTTCTTCCAATTCTGTTCCCACGTCGCGTCCGGCGCGAGGCCGCCGGTGACGCGGATGGTGTCGAGCGTGGAGTAATCTTCGCCCACGCAGCCGAACATGCCGGACGCGATGCTGATTCCGGCTGCCTGAAGCAGCTCGGGCGTTTTACCCCAAACCGCAGGCTCATCACGCAGCGGATCGAGCGCAAGTTGAACGCGCTGCACGCCGGTCGCCTGCAATTTGGTGATCAGGTCCTGCGGGGTTGAAGGTTGCAGCGACCAACTGCAAACCGCGAGACGTTGGCTGAGTGAATTGACATTCATCGGGGACAATGAAACTAACTTCGCGGCCAAACCTCAACCCTGCTTTTTCATGCCCGTAGCCGCAGCTCGTAAGAGTGCGGACCCCGACATTCTTGCTGCCATCCGCAAGCGACGGGCGTAAACTCCGGTCATGCGCATCTACATTGAAAGCACGATACCGAGCTACGTCGTTGCGCGCCCCGCCCACGACCTCTTGCAAGCCGCCCGCCAGCAACTCACCAAAGATTGGTGGGACTTGAAGCGCGCACAGCACGAGCTTTTCACGTCGCAGGTTGTTCTCGACGAAATCACCGACGGCGAGAAAGCAATGGCGCAGCAACGACTGGACGTGATGGCTGAAATCAAACTGCTGGATTTGACAGACGAGGCGAACGCGCTCACGAAGGACATCCTCGCTTCCGGT
>JALOTT010000492.1 GCA_025457745.1 Verrucomicrobiota bacterium | reverse complement strand
GCTTGATTTTTCGGATAGTTCAGCTTCTTTCGTCCTTTTTCAGCCATTCCGCACAACATCCCCGTGGCTTCTCAATGTTCGTGACGATGGTGCCGGCGGAGGGGGTCGAACCCACACACTCTCACGAGTACTAGATTTTGAGTCTAGCGCGTCTGCCAATTCCGCCACGCCGGCTGCTTGACGCCAAATATAATGGCCGTGAAGACGAAGTAAATAGTTTCTGGGCGAAAACTTCTGCTTTTGGAATGGCACGGATCGTAGGGGTCGAGCAAGGCGAAGCGAGGTGGATTTTTTGTCCGGTCATGCCCCAATCACAAAAATCCTCTGGCAGCAGCGACACTGCTCCAGTCGGACCTGGCTGCGGGTTTCACGTTGGGCGGACTCAAGCCGCCAGCGCGCGGGGCGCGTCGGCTATTTTTTTGCGAAACACCTCGCGGCCGGCGGCGGCGAGGCGCGCGTTGATCGGTTGAAGCAGTGCGGCATCGAGCCGGTCGTCGTTGGCGATGTGTTCCATCCGATCCCAGCCGGCATCCCACCCCAGACGGACAACGCCAAGCACGAGGATTGCCACAGGCCCATGCCGGTGCGCCCGGGGCTTGCTTATCGGTAAGCCCCGCCGCTTCGTGCAACGCCAGAATCTCCGCCTTGAGCGTGGGGTGCAGCCGGACCCACTGGCGCCCAGCGGGGATCGGCGTCCGTTCTTCACGGCTCTTGAGCGGCAGGCGAATCCTCCCGATGGGGGTCAACTGCCGATCGGGCTGGGCTTGGAAAGAATGGCGCAGGGTGGAAAAATAAACGCGAATGTTGCAGGTTCAGAGACAGGAATCCCTGCAAACATTCAAACCCACCGCCCACATTCGCACGCACCCTTCACCACCAAACCCAAGGCCAATCCAGTTGGGAAATGTTAAAACCCCGACCACTACCTACAAAGGGTCACGCCGTCGTCGCGCCAGCTTTCACCGCTGCCAAATCGCTGCGCCGTTGTGCCATGCTTTTGAAAAACTCGTAGCCTTCGCGCAGGCGGCGGACGCAAACGTCCTTGTCTTCCAGCATCGTCTTGATGATCCGGAGAATCGGTTTCGGGCGGAGGTAGTAGCGGTGATAGAAGCGTTCGACGCTCTCGAAGATTTCGTCTTTGCTCAGGCCGGGATAGGCGAGCGAACTTTGCTGGAAGCCGTCGGTTTCCACGAGGTCGGTCTTGTCTTTTTTCACGAACCAGCCATTGAGCTTGGCCTGTTCGTAAAGTTCCGTGCCCGGATACGGCGCGGCGAGGCTGACTTGCAGGCTGAACACGTCGAGTTCCTGCGCGAAGCGGATGGATTCCTCGATGGTTTCCTTCGTCTCCACCGGCAGGCCAAGCACGAACGTGCCGTGAATGATGACGCCGGCTTGATGGCAGGCTTGCGTGAAGCGGCGCATCTCGTCGAGGGTGACGCCCTTCTTGATGTTCTTGAGGATTCGCTCGTTGCCGCTTTCGTAGCCAACGAGGAGCAGGCGCAGCCCGTTGTCTTTGAAAGATTTTACCGTGTCGTAATCGAGATTCGCGCGGCTGTTGCAACTCCAGTGAACGCCGAGCGGGCCGAGTTTTTTCGCAATCTCGCGGGCGCGCGGCAGATTCGCGGTGAAGGTGTCGTCGTCGAAGAAGAATTCGCGCACCTGCGGAAAGAGTTTCTTCATGTAGGCCATTTCGTCGGCGACGTTCTGCGGCGAGCGGACGCGATATTTGTGCCCGCCGATGGTCTGCGGCCAGAGGCAGAAGGTGCATTGCGCCGGGCAGCCGCGCCCCGTGTACATGCTGATGTAGGGATGCAGGAGGTAGCCGATGAAATATTTCTCGATCTGGAGGTCGCGCTGGTAAACGTCCGCCACCCACGGGAGCGCGTCCATGTTCGGAATCATCTCGCGCTCGGGGTTGTGTTTGATCTTGCCGTCCTTGTCCTTGTAGGAAAGCCCGGCGATGGTGGCGAGCTCGCGGCCTTCGGCGACTTCTTTGCAGGTGAAATCAAACTCCTTCCGGCCCACCCAATCAATCGCGGGCGATGTCTTAAGCGTCTCGGTGGGCAAAACCATCGTGTGCGCGCCGACGAAGCCGATCTTCGTTTCAGGCTTCTGCGCCTTGATGGCCTCGGCCACCTTGCAATCGTTCTTCAGCGACGGCGTACTGGTATTGATGATGACGTGGTCGAAGTCCTTCGCGATGGCGAGACACCTGGCCACGTCAATGTCGTGCGGCGGGCAATCAAGCAGCTTGGAATTGGGCGTGAGCGCGGCGGGTTGCGCGAGCCAGGTGGGATACCAATAGCTGGTGACTTCGCGCCGCGCCTGGTAGCGTGCGCCCGCGCCGCCGTCGAAACCGTCGAAACTCGGCGGCGAAAGGTAAAGGGTTTTGCTCATGGATCAAGTGCGTTCGATAACAAGCGGTGAGTGAACCGGCTCACTCCGCTTTCTTGGCTTCAGCGATCTTCGCCAGCAATTGGTCGCGTTCAGAGGTGTCGCCCGAGCCACAATGGCTGCTGACGTGGGCTTCGTGCGGGTGCGGTTCTTCCTTGCGCGAGAAGGCGGCTTGCGCCCCGTTCATCGCGGCGCGCGGGCGGTTGATCGCGGCCTTGGCTTCGGCGAGATGGCCTTGGCCGATGGTCACGCCGTTGAAAGCGCGTTTGGTCAACTCCGCCGTCGCAGGATACGGCTTGGGCTTCGCGCCGAAGTTGTATTTGAAATTCTTCCAGTTGTCGCCGCGCCGATAATTCGTGCCGAGCGCGCCGCTGGGATCGTAACCGCAGTGGACCATGCAATTCTCGCAGCGCGGGTCAGGGGCGACGCCATCCACGACGCCGTATTTGTCCCACTGCACCTTCGCGAGCATTTCCTGATAGCCGTCGTAATGTCCGTCGGTCATCAGGTAACACGGCGCTTTCCAGCCCTTGAC
>JALOTT010000491.1 GCA_025457745.1 Verrucomicrobiota bacterium | reverse complement strand
CACATACGATCCGGGGTCGGACAGCAGCACTTCCGGTTTGGGCAGCGGCAACGCGTAGCCGCCGCACCGCATCACGACCGGCTGCCGGGCTTCGTAGAAATGGATCTGGAAGATCCATCCGGCGTTCCACCAGACGCCCGTCTCGACGCCGGTGTTCACCTGGCCGGTCTTGAAGCCGAGGCTGTAGCTGTAATAGACATGCTCGGTATCCATCTCCACGGCGACGGTCGAGTGCCGGCCGAAGACCCGTTGGTCGTCGAGTTCCGAGGTGAGCGCGGAATCGAAGGACCAGTTCGTCTGATTGGGAAACGCCAGGGTGAAGCTGACGCCGGTGCGATAGGCGGTCTTGCTCCATTTCCAGGCGCCGTAGCGCAGTTGTGAGTTGGAGATTTGCGAGCCGGCATTGACGATCTCGACCGCGCCACCCGTGCTGCGCACCACCAGACCTGCGGGCTTGATGACATGCGCGTGGTCGCCCTGCTCCGCCGGCATGGGTTTCTCGGGCACGGTCCAGAACGGATGCTCGGGCGGGATGAGCAGCGGCGCGAAACCTTTCGCGGCCCAGTAGGGCGAGGCCGCGCAGGAGTAGGTTTCCATGATGGGCTGAAACTCATCCGTCCAGCCGAGCGACAAACACCCCTGCTCCTGCTGGATGGGTTGGGAGAGAAAGAAATCCAGATTCCAAGGCCGGGTGTTCGCCGCTGGCGGCGAAGAAATGCTGGTAATCGTCCACGAACGGCCGCGCCCACTCGCGCCAGCGGTTGGCGCGTTCAGGGTGGCCCGCGCCGTAGAGCCGCGCCCACATCAGCCCGTAGAAATGAAAGGCGTAGGCGTTGTAGTGATCGTAGGCCTGGTTGATCCCGTCCTCGAACCAGCCGCCGCCGCGATGCATGAGTTCCAGGCGGGTGAGGAATTCATCCACAATCGGCCGATCGGTGGGACGGCCGTAGCCGTGTTGCATGAGGAACTCCAGAATGTGAACCCCCATGAAATAGTGGTTGTTGTTGACGATGCCGTTGCCGCGCGCCGTCCCCAGCCAGCGGGCGACGAGATCCTTGTCGTCCTGCGAGAGCGGAGTCCACAGCTGGTCCGGGGCGATCTGGAGCGCGATGGTGAGCAGCCCGATCTCGACGTGATGCTGATGGTAGTTCGCGTCCGGCCCCCAGTAATGCTGGCTCGCGGGATCGGCCCCAATCACCAGGCCCGCGCGAAACCACGAGGAAACCTGCTCGCGCAGCGCCGCATCATCTGGATTCGGCTCGGTCTGCAGCCAATGCGCCGCCAGCAGGAGCGGACGGGCAAAGGACTCCAAGCGGTCAGCCTGGGCGTCGTGGTCGCTGGCCGGGCCTTTGATGTCGAGGTCGGCCTGGCCCGGTTGCATGAGGGCCGCCAGCGGTTCGAGCAGTTGGCGGGCGGCGTTCTGCCAGTGGCGGTAGGATTCGGGAATCATGATTTATAGATATTACAAGAGCTTGCCTTCCTCGACAATGCGACTCAAGCCCCGGACCCGCACTTTGTCTTCGACCTTGTAAGCGGCATCGCCCGGACAGATCAAGGTCAGTTGGTCCAGTTTCAACAGTTCCAACGCCATGCGTCCGGCCGAAGTCAGTCTCGGTGAATCGGCAAACTTGAATTCAAAGCCCAGCCGCTTGCCATCCTTCAAGATCATCAAGTCCAGTTCGCCCTGACTGTGCACCGACCAGAAATACGCCTCCTCCTCGGAAGCATCCGCCAGCCGGATGATTTCTTCCAAAGCAAATCCTTCCCATGACGCCCCCAGCTTCGGCCATGTGTGAAGGGCCCCGGCGTCATTGATGCCCGCCAGCCGATGCAGCAGTCCGCTGTCACGAAAGTAAATCTTGGGCGTTTTGACCTGCCGTTTTCCAATATTCTCAAACCACGGCGGCAGCCGCCGCACCATGAACGTTCCGGTCAGGATATCGAGATAACGCCGCACCGTGGTATCAGCCACCGTGAGGGAACGGCCCACATCCGAGGCATTGAAGACCTGACCATGACAATGCACCAGCATCAGCCAGAAGCGTCGCAACGCCAGTGCCGGGATCTGGATGCCAAGCGCTGGGATGTCGCGTTCCAGAAAGGTTCGGATGTAAAACTCCCGCCACTGCGCGCTGTCGGCATCACTGGCCGCCAGGTACGAGATTGGAAATCCGCCGCGTAGCCAAAGTTGCTCCGCATTCGCCCCGCCGACTTCGCTCAGCGTGAACGGGGTGACCGCGACGAAGCCAATCCTCCCAGCCAGCGTCTCGGAGCCTTGACGGATCAGGTCCCGGGATGCGCTCCCGAGGATCAGGAACTGGGCCGGTGTCTCCGGGCGGTCCGCCAACACACGCAGGATCGGAAACAGATCCGGCCGCCGCTGAATCTCATCAATGACCACCAGTCCACGCAGCCCACTCAAAGCCAGCCTGGGATTCTCCAGTCGCTCCAGATGGGCTGGATCTTCGAGATCAAAGTAGTTTTGCCCTTCGGGGAACCCCGGAACCGTCGCGGCAATCTGCCGGGCCAGCGTCGTTTTTCCCGACTGCCGTGGACCCAACAGGGCTACGATTTTGAAGGTTCTCAGCAGGCCACGGACTCTTGTTTGTAGCGCGGCTCTTTGCACGCCAGAAGGGTATTATGATAATTCTGCGCTTGCCACAGGATTTTCATGAGTCCAGCACAACAACCTAAAATCAAGGTGTTTATGATCGTGAAATATGCAGAAAGTATGGGATTTTTACGATCTGCAAGTGCTGGATCTGCTTGCTGTCCTTAGCCGCCCACGAGCAGATATTCAACTTCGGCGCGGTTCAGGCACGCCAAAAACTCGCGGAATTCGGGCGTTAATTGTCGCTTCGCCATAGTTTGCGATCCTTAATTCCTCCAGCGCCTCCATCCGTTCGTGCGGCGTGCGCGACTGCCAGTAGGCGCGCAACTCCGTATCCGCCTCCGCGAAATTTCTGTACGCGCCAAACTTTCGGAAATGTGCATGCCGAGGCTTTGCGCCGGAGTTCAACGCGCGGCTCTTCATGAGGCGGCAGGATACCCAATTCGGCCCACGTACACAATCACGACCGTCCGCTATTGCCCGGCCCGCTGCTTCCTTCACCTGCCCTGGAGCCGAGCCTCCCGTTCCAGCCGAAAGAGGGAGTCAAGAATGGGGCAATGACCGGGCCGACTGGAAAGTCGGCGTTACGTAATGCCGGCATCCCAACCGGCCCCGCTGTGCCGCCCGTTTTCCAACCGGCGCGGCCCTGTAGCGCTGGTTTTCTAGCCGGCGCGCCCGTGTAGCGCTGGTTTTCCAACCGGCGCGCCCGTGTAGCGCTGGTTTTCCAACCGGCGCGGCCCTGAGTTGCGCAACTTGCCGACTGGAAAGTCGGCGTTACCTGGAAACCAGCCCTTCGAGCGGGGGCCGGGGCCGAATGCATCCGGGATGATTGAAAGCGTATGCTTTGTCAACAGGGTCAGCGTTCGTCCAGCCACAGCAACGGCTGGGTGATGGCGATATTGCGGCGGACTTCGTCGTTGGACGGATCGGCGGGCAACCGCTTCCAGAGTTCGAGGTAGGACGGTTCGCGCAATGCCAGGCCACCGAACAACAGGCAGGGCTGACGCGC
>JALOTT010000490.1 GCA_025457745.1 Verrucomicrobiota bacterium | reverse complement strand
TGCTGGCCATCTCGCGCAACGGCAGCATTGCGGTCAGCTACGACTTCAAGCCTGTCAACGCCGACGGCGAGATGACAGAAGCCGGGCTTTCGGTGCTGGCACCTGCATCGCAAACCGAATTCCGCTGGCTCGGCGCCGGGCCGTTTGCGGGTTATCCGGGCAAGGACGCGTTGAATGAATTCGGCCTGCACCACCTCGCCAGTGGCGACATCCGATTCCAGGGAAACCGGCGCGAAGTGGAACTCGCCGCGTTGACCGGCAAGTCCGGCGCCGGCGTGCTGCTGGTCGGGACCAACATGGACGTCGCCATCGAGAACACCGCTGACGCAATCATCCTTAGCCACAACGCGCGCGTGTCCGGCCGCGGCAACAAAGGCAACGCGCCGGATACCAAAGTGAACGCGAGCAGCCTGAAGCAACTCAATGGTGAGTTCATGCTTGTGCCGCTGGCGGACGCCTGGCCGGTGATGTTTAGGAAATGGTTCGGCAACCTGCCGCAGACGGCGGATGTGCAGAAGCCGTTTTATCGCAGTTATGACCAGTAGCAAACGCGTGGCTGGACGTGTTGGGGTAAACCGTGTCTTGCGCCTCATTCGCAAGCGCGCACATCTGCCGATCACGGTGGCTCACTTGACGAGGGCTTCGGGAATGTCTCGACGTGGACTGCATAAGGCATTTATTCGACACACGGGGAAGAGGCCGGGAGCTGCGCTTCGGGAATTCCGGATGAAGCTTGCGCGGCGCTTGCTGCTGCGCTCTCGGAGTTCCATTCCAGTCGTGTCGGCCCGGTGTGGCTATCCACGACCCAATAGCTTCTACATAGCCTTTCGCCGATTCAGCGGGGTTTCGCCCGGCCGGTTTCGGGATTACCCGCCCTTCAGCAGCAAGCCTGGAACAGACAAGAGCCAAGACAACCAGCATGTCGGCAAGGAGTCCATTTCTCCAGAACCGATCGCGGCGTCAGCCCCGGCGCCAAGTCGCGCAACCACCGGCGCAAGGTCAGGTGCAGGCAATACGCCAGGAAGGCCACGAAGATGTGCGTCGAAATGCGTGCTGGTCAGGTCGTAAAGCAACACATCAAAGCGGGCGTGGAAGAGATTCTTCCACCGCTCCTACAAATGGGAAAAGAGCGCCGTCTTGTGCCCGGTCAGTTGATCCAGACAACGATAGCGCGTGTCGTCGGCGGCCAGGCGGTAATCGGCCCCGAGCAGATCGGGCATCGCACCCTGGTCGAACCATTCGCGGTGCAGACGCCATTCGCTGCCCGGGTCGATCAGCCGGTAGCTCACCAGGGTTTGGAGCACGTGATCCCAGCGGGTGGCTTTGCGGCTGGCCAATAGACGCGCCGGTTCTCAACCAGGCTCCAGCAGTGATGCTCCTTGCCGTCTTGGAAACGCTTGGTCTCTTTGAGAAACATTCTGGCCTGAGATGATGCACAGGCCAAAGCAAAGAAAAGGAGGAGGGCGGCACTATCGCGGCTTTCAACAATCCGCTGCCTCATTGCCAACGACTTGCAAAATCAAAACCCGCGAAAATCGCGGTTTCCACGGTCGAATGGCGGAAGTTGGGCTGAGTATACAAGCCCGCGCCGGCGGCATCGTATGAATGTAGGATAGCGGCTGACATCCACCGAATGTATGCTCCGATGACGTGCGGAAACCGCGCGTTGCCTTGGTTGACCTTTAAGAGCATAAACCCGACGCAAGACATGAACTCGACGCAACAAACCGTCCTCAAGACTCCCTTCCGAAAGCGCTCCGGAAGATTCGTTCCACCGGCTGGTCAGGGCGCATTCACATTGATCGAGCTGTTGGTGGTCATTGCCATCATTGCGATTCTGGCGGCGATGTTGTTGCCCGCCCTCTCGAAAGCAAAACAGAAGGCCCAGCAGACCATCTGCATCAACGGGCTCAAGCAACTGGCTCTGGGCACGATGCTCTACCTCGGCGATAACAAAGACGTGTTTCCCGCCGGTGCGTCCCGGAGCTACGGGTTTACGGTTGAGGACTGGATTTACTGGCGCAACGAACCGGCCTATCCGATCGCCAAGAGCCCGATTTTCGTCGCGGTCGGCACCACCACCACCAATATCTTTCGTTGTCCGATGGACAAAGAGCCATCCCATCGCAGCGGCACCCCCAAGTACCCTTGCAGTTACACCATGACCAGCTACGACCTCAAGAATGGCGTCAACGTCGGCATGACCTCCATTTTCAGTGGAGGCGTCCGCGCCCCGTTCAAGCACACGCAAGTCAGGAAGCCCGCGACCAAGATCATGCTGGCCGAGGAAGTGGCCAAGCACTCTGCGGACGACAACCCGTTGCCGGGGATCTACACAAGCACAGTTGGCGACGGTCGGTGGGTGCCCACGAAAAACCTGCTCACCGCCCGCCACAACAAAAAAGGGAATGTTGGTTTCGCGGATGGCCACGTCGAAGCCGTGACCTGGCAATTTGGCACAGATCAGCGGAACTCACGGTCGGACTTTTAAGCCGGCGAATCGGCGAGCACACCTCCACCGGATGATCACATCCGCCAGCGGGCAAGCGAAAGCTTGGGCCACACGGTTCCGCAGCCGGGGTCTTTAACATGGAGGAGCGGCCCCGCCCGACTGGAGAACACACCATGAGGAGAGCACTGCATATTATGCGAATCGGATTTGGCGCGCCAAGCACTTGGGGGGCGCACACAAAGTAATTTCCATCAATGAAAAGAGCATCATTATTCCAACAGACGGAGTCCTTCATGGGCCCAGGCAGATCGGCAGTTGTCCATTTCCCGGCCAACCGGGTTAGGGGGATGTCATCGATCAAAGTCTGGTTCTGCATGTCGCTCTCAACTGCCACTTTGTTTCTTATTTTGTTCGGCGCGCTTGGGACGATTCACGCCCTCGGCTCGCAGCTGGCCTTTCCGGGCGCCGAGGGATACGGGAAATACGCCTTGGGCGGACG
>JALOTT010000489.1 GCA_025457745.1 Verrucomicrobiota bacterium | reverse complement strand
ATCGGGCCTGCCTCGGGTTGGCGAAGGCCCCGGCGTGGCCGGATCGAGAATGCATCATGCTTGCATCGCTAACTGCGGAAACCAATGATCGCCATTAAACGATTCACGTTCCTGCTTCCTGTTGTCGTAGTATTGCTTGCAGTCTGCTTCGCCGCGGCGGAAAGCCGGCCCTTGAATGTGTTGGTGCTTTTCGCCGACGACTGGCGTTTCGATACTTTGGGCATCGCGGGCGATCCCGTGGTGAAGACGCCCCATCTGGACCGGCTTGCCGGCGAAGGATTGCGGTTCACCCACGCTTGCGTCACCACCTCCATCTGTAGCGCGAGTCGCGCCACGTTGTTCACGGGGCAATGGATGTCGAGGCACGGCACAACGGCTTTTGAAATGTTCGATACGCCTTGGTCGCAGACAGTTCCGGGACTGCTCCGCACCAACGGCTACTGGGTTGGTCACGTGGGCAAGTGGCACAACGGCAAGTTTCCGGCGGGGAACTTTGATTTCGGACGCGCATATCAGGGTGTTTATTGGATGCCGCAAAAGGACGGCACGAAGATTCACGTCACTCAGAAGAACGAGAACGATTCGCTGGAATTCCTGCGCACGCGTCCCAAGGATAAACCGTTTTACCTGACCGTTGCCTTTTTTGCCACTCATGCCGAGGATGCCAACCCGCTGCAATTCCTGCCGCAGCCGCAGAGCATGTCGCTGTATCAAGACGTCACGGTTCCCGTGCCGGTGAATGCCACGGAGGAATCATTTCGCCGGCTGCCCGGGTTCATCGCCAACGAAAAGAACGAGGGACGGGTGCGCTGGCACTGGCGTTTTGACACGCCGGAGAAATTCCAGACCATGATGAAGAATTATTACCGTCTGGCGACCGAGGTGGACACCACCTGCAGCCGCGTGCTGGCCGAATTGAAAAGGCAGGGCGTGCTGGAGAACACGCTGATTATTTTTGCGGGCGACAATGGTTATTTTCACGCCGAGCACGGGCTCGCTGACAAATGGTATCCGCATCAGGAGAGCATTCGGGTGCCGCTGATCGTGTGTGATCCGCGCATGCCCAAGCAATTTCATGGGCAGACCAACGATGCCTTGGCGCTGAACGTGGATCTCGCGCCGACCATTCTGGGTGCCGCGGGCATCGCCCCGCCAGCCCGGATGCAGGGACGCGATCTGGCACCGCTGTATCTGGCGAAGGAACCGCCGGCTTGGCGGACGGAGTTTTTCTACGAGCACCCCACCATTCGCAGCACCCATTTCATTCCCTCCTCCGAGGCGCTGGTGCGTAAGGACTGGAAATATCTTTACTGGCCGGATTTCAAGCGGGAACAACTTTTCGACCTGCAATCAGACCCTCGCGAGGAGAACGACTTGGTCAATGATTCCGCACAGGCCGGGCGGCTGGCGGAGATGCGCGCCCGATTTGCCGAACTCAAGTCTGCCGCCCGTTGAACGCTGATTCTGTTGAAATGCCTGACTCGCTTATGACACGAAATCCATTGGCCTGCCATCGCTGATCATGTCTGGAGACCGGGAATGGCATTCCGGTGACCTGCGATTCGTTGTCGCGTATTCACGTGACAAGACCGCGGCAGCGTAGGCGGTGAAGCGATTCGGGCAGGCGATCGGCGATGATCCGGAGCGCCAGCGCTTTGTTTCGGAACTGAGGAAATGACTTGTCAACTCTTTAGATGTGATTGCTTTGCTTTTCCCGCTTTTATGGGATCGTGGTTCAGATAAATTGTCAGCGACTCTTGCAGCCGAACGGGCGTTCCCGGTGTCGGTTGCTGAGCCGGGACCAGCCGGAGGCTTGAGCCTTACCACCATGAACTGTCTTAGCGGTGCAAAGAATCGGCAGCAGGAGAGCGCCGGCTTCACGTTGATCGAGTTATTGGTGGTTATTGCCATCATCGCGATTCTCGCTGCGTTGTTGCTGCCAGCGTTGAGCTCCGCAAAGGAGAAAGCACTTCGGATCAGGTGTGTCAGCAACCTCAGGCAACTGGCCACGGGTTGGACGCTTTACGCCCTTGAGCACAATGACCGGTTACCACCGAACGGCTGGGATCACCAACCTGGTGACTTTGCGGCAAGCCCGTCCGGCTGTTGGGTCGTCGGCAATGCGCGTGATGCCAGTGGAACCAACATCCAGAGAGGGGTTCAATACCCTTACAATCCAAGCGTCGGTGTTTACGTTTGCCCTTCAGATAGATCGCTCAATGTGGCGGGGGGAAGCCGGTTCAGAAGTTATTCCCTCAACAACTATCTCGGCGCACCCGAGCCGCAAAACCCGCGCACCATGATGCGCCAGAGCCTTGGTTCCATAAGGCACGCCTCCCGTGTATTCGTGTTCCTTGATGAAGACTCTTCCAGCATCGAGGACGGGATCATGGCCGTGTGGGCCCCGCCAAGCACTTATTGGCTCAATCTGCCCGCCACCCGCCACGGCCAAGGCGCAGTCCTTTCATTCGCCGACAGCCACGTTGAATACTGGCGGTGGAAGGCTGCGCTGGCGTTTTCAGGTCGCCCTCAGACTGCATCTCAAGAGGAACTGGACGACCTCAGGAGATTGGAGGCGGCGTTACCGAGTCCGTGACCGATGGTGGCACCTGCGGCGTTCGGAAAAGGCCAATGGGGTCTAAATATTTGACAAATGGAGTTTTGGCAGGGTTTGAGGGCAAGCCCGAGTCGGATGGGGTCTTCGAGCCTTGTGGGTGGACCCAAGCCGTAACGGTGCGGCTGGAACAGGAGGGAACAGAGGAGACGGAGTGGTCTGCACACGAAGAGTTGATTTGACGTGCGGTCGTCGAGGGGCACTCGTCACCTTGTGCGCTACAGGCACTCGTCACCTTGTGCGCTACAATCATCGTGGCACGCGTCACCTCGTGCGCTGCAATGGAGTCAGGGGGCAGTGCTTCCATCTCCCTTGGCTGGCCCACGGTTTGGGTCCCCAACCCC
>JALOTT010000488.1 GCA_025457745.1 Verrucomicrobiota bacterium | reverse complement strand
CCTTGGGGACTTTTTCGGCGGCCGCTTGCAAGTCGCCGCCCGCTCCATAACCCGTGTCAGCCAGGGTCAGGGCGTCTGCCGCAGCCACCCCCACGTTCTCCCGGACTTGTTGTATCATGGGCACGAGTTGGCCGGTGTCGGTTTCTTGGCGGGTGGCGTTGCAAGCCACGATCACCCCTTCCTTGCCGTCGGCCACGGCTTGGGCGTTGTAGGCGTAGCGGTTGGTGTCGCCGACTTTCATGCGCCGGGCTTCCGCTTCGACCGGATGATAGTGCGAGCGTCCGTCGGCTTGCAGTTGAGCCAAGCCTTGTCTGATTTTTTCCCGCAGGGATTGGCGTTCGGCCAGTCCGGCGGGCAGGCGGTAGCCGGGGGCTTCCATCTCGGCGTTGGCTTCGACGATTTTGAGTTCGATGTCGTCGAGGGCGGCGTCCAATTGGGCCAGGAGTTTTTCCATGTAATCCTTGCTCCAGCCTTGGGGTCCGCTACAGGCGGCCTGGATTTTGGTGCCGTCCAGCGCCTGGAGGGCCAAGCCGACGGCCCCGGTGCGCACGGCCAGTTGAACCGTCTGTTTGAAGATGGCGCGCAGCGCTTTTTTGTGGTCGCGCCAGAAGCGCCACAGGCTGTTGTGATCGGGTTGCAGGAGGCCGGTCAACCACAGCAGCGAGAGCTGTTCGTAGCAGGCCGCTTCCAGTTTGCGGGTGGAGCGGATGCGGTGGAAATAGCCGTAGAGCCAGATTTTCAGGAGCAGGCTCGGATGATAGGGCGGACGGCCCGCGACGGCCACAGGCATGGCAAAGCCGAGGGCGGGCAGATCGAGTTGCTCAACGAATTCGCGCAGAAACCGGACGGGGTGATTGCAGGGCACCCAATCTTCGAGCGCCGGGGGAAAAAGAAATTGCTGGCCGTAGTCGGGAGCGATGGGTTGTGCCATGCTTAACTGACCGCCGCCACCTTCACACATTCAAAAAATCTCTCCGAGTTTTGAGTCAGTCTCCGCCGAGCTGTCCCCGCCCGCGTCCAGCGGGCGGAACGAATGGTGGCGGCTTTTCGCAGATTCAATCCGCCACCGGGGGCGAGAGTTTTTCCGCGCCGCTTGGGCGCGTGGCGGCTCGACGAGCCGTCCCTGCCAGAAATTTGATGCGTTTGCCCTGGTGGGTGAACGATTTAACACGGCACAAACTCCTTGAACGGATACGCGTTTGGGATAGGCTTGGCTCGAAACGGACAGTTTCTTACGCTGGATCTTCCAACGGTTCCCGGTGGATGAAACAAACGATTGCGAACAAACTAACTAACTAACGAACAGACAAAGGAAAATCATTTATGTCGAACAAACCAATCAATGTCGGTTTGGTGGGCGGCGGCAAGGGTGCGTTCATCGTCAATCCCCATCAAAAGGCGATCCATTTTGACGGCACGCGCCGCGTGACATCCGGCGCGCTGTTCCCCGATCCCAAAATCGCGCTCGAGGAAGCGGCCAACTGGCCTTATCCCCTCAAAGGTTACGGCTCGTACACCGAGATGATCGAGGCCAACGCCAGCCTGCCCGAAGACCAGAAACTCAGTTACATCGTCATCGTCACGCCGAACCACGTGCATTTTGATCCGGCGATGAAAGCCATCAAGGCGGGCATCCCGGTGTTCTGCGAAAAGCCGCTTTGTCTGAACCTCAAGGAGGCGAACGAACTCGTAAAGGCGGTTCGCCAACACAGAATCCCCTTTGGTGTGGCGCACACTTACCTCGGTCATTGGACCAGCCGCCTCTCCCGCTACATCGTCCGCGCCGGGTTGTTGGGTGAGGTTCGCTGGGTGGATTCTTCCTACCTCCAAGGCTGGCTCGCGACCAGACTCGAAGCCACCGGCCAGATGCAGGCCACCTGGCGCACCAATCCGAAGCTGGCCGGCGGCTCCGGTTGCGGCGGCGACATCGGCACCCACGCGCTCATGCAACTCCGCTTCGTCACCGGGCTGGACGTCACGGACGTTTCCGCGCACCTCGAAACCTTTGTCGAAGGCCGCGCGCTGGACGACCACTTTACGATTTACTGCAAGTTGAGCAACGGCGGCAAAGCGCTGGTGCGCGCCTCGCAGATTTGCATCGGCCACAAGAACAACCTCGGCATCGAAATCAGCGGCACGAAGGGCACGCTCGTCTGGCATCAGGAAGATCCCGAGTGCATCAAGATTTACCTGGCGAACCAACCGGATCGCGTTTATTGGCGCGGCGCGGTCACGCCGGGCGACGGCTTCCTGCCCAAAGATGTGCCCGCCGACCTCATGGCCGAGCCGACCATTCCCGCGGGCCATCCGGAAGCGTTCCACGATGCTTACGCCCGCCTGCATCGCTGCTTCGAAGCCGACGTGCGCAAATGGAAAGCCGGCAAGCCGTTCGCCTGCGACGGCTCAAAATACGCCAACATCGAGGATGGCTGGATGGGCATCGCGTTCATCGAAACGTGCGTGAAGAGCAGCGCGAAGAAGAGCGCCTGGACGGCCATGCCGAAGAAGATTTAATTTCGGCGGTATTTTGCACAAAGGGACGGCGAGAAACGCCGTTCCTTTTTTTGTGTCTTGAGTGCCTGCGTGATCATTTGAAATCCAGCAAAGGTAACGACCAAAAAACGCCATTTTTTCTGAATTTACCCAACTTTGCCACACCCGATAGCGTTAACGGCAGCTTCAATTGCCAAGACGTAAGAATGAGGGCCAAAGCCTGAAATTTGCCCCAGACAGACCGGCGCAATCAGCGATTTATGCCGGAACTCCTCCCTTGCGTGAATATTGGAAAGGTGAATCTCAATGGTGGGGACGCCGACAGCAGAGATGGCATCCCTGAGGGCAATGCTGGTGTGGGTATAAGCCGCCGCATTCAAGACCAACACATCGAACTTACCCTTTGCCTCTTGAACCCACGCGACTAATTCACCCTCTTGATTGGATTGCCGGAAGTCAATTTTGACCCCATAATCCCCTG
>JALOTT010000487.1 GCA_025457745.1 Verrucomicrobiota bacterium | reverse complement strand
CACCGCCTTCTTCGCGAGCAAACCCCCCGCCAGCATCAAGCTGGGATTGCTCGTGTTGGTGCACTGGTGATGGCCGCAATCAAGACGCTGCCGTGACTGATCTCAGATTCCGCTTTCGGAAAGGCCGAGGCCGGCACCTGCTCCGGCGTGTCCGGCGTGGGATGCTGGTCGCGCATTTCAGACTCACTCGCGTCCACGCCCAGCTTGCGGTGGCCGTAGCTGTGGTCAATCAGCGGATGCGCCGCGCACGCGGTGTTGACGCGGGCCATCACGCGCAGATCCTCGAGGCGCTTGCCAAACCCGCTTTCCGCCACCGGCCGAATGAGGGCCGCCAGGAACTCCTCTTTGAGCCTGGGCAATTCGATGCGGTCCTGCGGGCGTTTCGGACCGGCGACACTCGGCACGACGGCGCCCAGGTTGAATTCCAATTCCTGCGAGTAGGCGAGGTCGCCCCTTTTCGGCATTCCGAACAAACCCTGCGCGCGGTAGTAATTTTCGTAGAGCTTGCAATGTTCCTCGCTGCGACCGGTGGCGCGGAGATAATTCACGCACTCGGCGTCAATCGGGAAGAAGCCCATCGTCGCGCCGTATTCGGGCGCCATGTTGGCAATCATCGCGCGGTCCACCACCGGCAACGCCGCCGCGCCCGGCCCGAAGAATTCGACGAATTTTCCAACGACCTTGGCCCTGCGCAGCATTTGGGTGACCGTGAGCGCGAGGTCGGTCGCGGTGACGCCTTCGCGCAACGAGCCGGTGAGATGCACGCCCACGACATCGGGCGTCAGAAAATAAACCGGTTGGCCGAGCATGCCCGCTTCCGCCTCGATGCCGCCCACGCCCCAACCGACGATGCCGATGCCATTGATCATCGTGGTGTGTGAATCGGTGCCCACGAGAGTGTCGGGGTAAAAGATTTGAGATTTGAGATTTGAGATTTGAGATTCCGAAGCGAGCACGCCCTTGGCGAGATACTCCAAGTTCACCTGATGCACGATGCCGATGCCCGGCGGGACGACCTTGAACGTGTCGAAGGCCTGCATGCCCCACTTGAGAAACTGGTAACGCTCGCGGTTACGCTGGAATTCCATCTCCAGATTTTTCTGCAACGCGTCCGCGTTACCCGCGAAGTCCACCTGCACCGAATGGTCCACCACCAGGTCCACCGGCACGAGCGGCTCAATGAGCTTGGGATTCTTGCCCAGCTTGGCGACAGCGGAACGCATCGCCGCGAGGTCAACCAGCAACGGCACGCCGGTAAAATCCTGCAATACGATGCGTGCGACGACGAAGGGGATTTCTTCCGTGCGCGCTTCATTGGGTTTCCAATTCGCCAGCGCGCGAACCGCCGCTTCGCTCACGCGCTTGCCGTCGCAATTACGCAGCACGGATTCGAGAACGAGCCGAATAGAAACGGGCAACTTGGAAATCGGACCGACGCCGGCTTTTTCCAGTTGCGGCAATGAACAGAGGTGTCCGCGCTTTCCGTTGCCGAGGTCAAATTCCTTCAGCGTTTCAAATAAGTTGTTTGCGTTGCTCATAAAAATCCAAGGCCGGCTCACCCGGCTAATTGGCGCGAAACAGTGAAGATGGCGTGCCTGCGCGTCAAGCTTGTGGAAGGCACGGAAAATGGCTGGATGAATAAACCTCTCCCATTCGATGGGCGAGGGTGAATTCTCGTCAGGCTGTTGGTGAAACGAGGCGCGGCCTCGTCACGCTTACCCCATCTTCCACGGCTGCCGATATTGGCGCGTCAACAGCTTGCTGGCCTCCGCGTCGCCGATGATGACTTCTTTCTTTGCGTCCCATTTGATTTTCCGGCCCACGAGCATCGCGATGAGGCCGAGGTGGCCCGGAATGGCGGAGTGATGCGCGACTTCCACCGGTGTGATGGGCGGTTTGCGCGACTTCACGCAGTCGAGAAAGTTCCGCCAGTGGTCGTTGGATTGGTAGAGCTTCAACTTGCGCAAATCCTCGGGCAGGCGGCGCGCGTCAGCCCATTCGGGATTCGACGACTCAAACGCGTTCCCGCGATTAACCCAGACCCAACCGTTCGTTCCAATCCATTTCGTACCGCCCTTGATGTCGTCCTTGTACCCGCCGGCGATGACCACTTCGATGTCGTCCGGGTACTTCGCGGTGATGCGATATTTTGTGCACGTGTTCCAAAGAGCGTCGGCAGCCGGAAATTCCCCCTGCCCTTCGATCTCGAGCGGGCCGATCGTGTCGTCGTTGCCTAATCCCCAATGCGCAATGTCGCCGTGGTGACCGATCCAGTCGAGCAACTGGCCGCCGCCGGTGTTGTAATTCCAGCGCCAGTTCAGGTGCGACCTCGCTCTGATGTATGGCTCCATCTTCGACGGACCGATCCAGGTCTCGTAATCGAGTTCCGCGGGTGGCGGGCTTACGGCCGCGTCCCACGCGGGCGTTCCCGGCACCACATTTTTTAAATCCTTTGGCGCACCGGGAATCTTTGCCAATTGTTCCAGCAATTCTTTCCCGCTACCGCCAAAATCGCTGTGCCCGCTGGGCAACCCGATCTCTATCCGTTTGATTTTGCCAATCAACCCGTTGCGGACGATCTCCGCGCCGTAATGGAAGTTCTTCTCCGACCGCTGCCACGAACCGGTCTGCCAGATGCGCTTGTTCTTTTGCACGGCTTTGACGATGGCTTGCTGCTCGGCGATGGTCCGGGCCAGCGGCTTCTCGCCATAAATGTCCTTCTTGTTCTTCGCCGCCTCAATCGCGATGAGCGCATGCCAATGGTCCGGCACCGCCAGCATGACCGAGTCAATATCCTTGCGCGCCATCATTTCGCGATAATCGTGATACGTTTTGCAATCCTGGTTCTGGTAGTGGCCGTTGATAGTGTCGCGCGACTTCTGAAGATGATTCTTGTCAATGTTGCAGGTGGCCACGACCTGGCAATCGGCGTTTTTGAGAAACGCTTTGGTGTTGCCCGGCCCTTGCATGCCCCAG
>JALOTT010000486.1 GCA_025457745.1 Verrucomicrobiota bacterium | reverse complement strand
CATTTCCTCCGGCGTGAGGATGGCGGCCATCGCGTCTTCGGACTCCTTCATCATTTTGCGGAAGTCCTCCGGATCCGGTGAGCCGCTTTTCATGGTCTTCTGCATCTTGGTCTGCATGTCCTGCATCAACTCAAAAACCTTGCTGCGCTTCTCGGCGGGGAGAAAGTCGAACATGGCTTCAAGCTGGGTGGCCGCGCCGGCAAGGATGTCTGGCTTCTCGTCGGGGGCGGAGCCAAGCAACTCGGTTAGGAGGGCGCGTTTTTCCTTGTTGAGGGCGCGCTCTTTCTCGGTGCGCTCGGGGTCAATGGCCGCGCCCATCAGCCCGCCGGGTTTCCAAAACTCGAATTTCTTCTTCGGGCCGGCGAGTTCCTTGCGCTTGCTCTCATAAAGCTTGTTCACGTCGGCGGTGATGATGTCACGGATGGTTTCCTCCGGGCAGCCGATGGCGCGGAGGTTGGCGATATATTTCTTGTAGTCCTCGGACTCGACCATGCGCCAGTCGAACATTGCGGGTGCTGTGTTGGCGGGAGCCGTCGCCGTCTTCAGAATCTGGCCGTCGGCTGGCGCGGCGGCGGCGGCCTGTGCCACGGGATTCTCAGTTGCCAGGCTCGGCGGCGGCGGTTTGCTGCGAACCGCCAACACGGCTGCCAGCGCCACGTTCAACACCAAAGAAACCATCAAGAGTATTTTCGCGTTCATATGCCCACTCTTTACTTACGAAAAACACACCAAAGGTAACAAAAAAGTTTCACTTTTCTGACGTTTTTAGCTCACAACTACCGGCTGGCGCGAAACCGGATCCGAACTGTGATTCCGTCGTTGGCCATGATGAACTTCGCGTTCCTACAAACACTACTGACCACGGTTCGTCTTTTGGCCTCGCCCGCGCGCCACGATTTGCCACCAGGCAATCAGCGGAACGACCCACAGCAGATTCAGCCAGATCATGTGCTGCAAGATTGCCCGAGCATTTTGGAAAAACGGACTTGCTTGGATATAAGCCTGCGCTGCCGCATTGTTAGCCTGGGCGGCTTGAGCAATACCACCGAGCGCAAAATCATGGGCGACGGCAGCGCCGCCCATCGCCGCTTTCCACGCAACCGCACAGCCGCCAAACGCCTCCCATCCCAAGGCAAATCCGCCGAGCGACCAGACGGCCAGGCTGAATCCGCCCAACGCCACCGGGCCAAGCGCGAAGCCACCCATCGGCATCAATCCAATGGCAAATCCTCCAATGCTGATCGGAGCGATGGCAACCCCGCCGAAAGCGAAAATCAATCCGATGGCCGCATCATCGCCCGCCGCAATCCAAGCCTTGACCGGCCCTGCGTCCGGCCCGCCACGAAGCCGGACATGAACCAGCGGCCATCCCAGCAAGCGTGATTTGCTTCGGTATTCAAAGACCGGCACGAGGGCCGGCACTGGCTTTTTTTCCGCCGCCTCTTGCTGACCAATGTTTCGCAGCGAACGCCGCGTCCAGAACGTGAGAATCATAATCAATATGATGTACATCACTCCCAATCCGCCCAGGAGTCCGACGAAGATCGCCGGATCCAACTTGAGCATACGCCGACCAAAAAACGTGAGCGACAAAACGGCCGCGAAAAATCCCACGATGCAGGTGATAAAGACGCGGTAATAGCGTCTGATGAATTGGCGTCTTTGTGCGGATTGCGCGCCATCGAGGTCCATCCGATAGCCGAGATATGCGCCCAAGAAGCCGATAACCGGGCCGAGAATGGCGCCGGAGATACCCAGCAGTGCCGACGCCTTGGCGGCTAAACTTCCTTTCACTGCTGCCGCACCCACGGTCGCCGCGCTGGCCGAGGTGACGAACACCGGTAATGCCGCCACCACGCCCACGGTGAACGCCTGGCCTGGATTCGTCCGCTCCAGCGCGCCTTCCACGAACGCGAGCACTTCCTCGTGCAGCAGCTTGCGGCCGCGCGACAGACGTTGCTTCACCGCGTCCTCGCTCAACTCCAGCGCCGTCGCCACGTTCTCAACCGACTGATGTTCCCGATAAAACAGCACCAGCGGCTCGCGGTACGTCTCCGGGATTCGCTCCAGAGAACGCCACAGAATGGCCTCCTCCTCCCTGCTGATCGCGTGGTCCGGCGGCAGGGGTTCGGGCGCGTGAGTCTCTATGACCGCTTCAATTGGCTCCGCCGCGTGCGCCGGTTCGCGTCCGTCCCGGCGCAGCGCCTTGCCGATGCGATTGCGGGCGATGCCGCACAGCCACGCGCGGAGCTTGCCCGGTTCGCGCAGGTGGCGGAGGTGTTTCCACGCGGTGATGAAGGTTTCCTGCGCCAGGTCTTCGCTCTGCCCAAGACAGCCCGTGGCGCTGTAGGCGAGCGAACAAATCAGCGATTGATAGCGGGAAACAATCTGCCCAAAGGCGTCGCGATTGCCATCCAGACACGCTGCCACCAACTCCGCGTCGTTGTTTCCGGCTGCCGGCCTGTTCTTCAGTGTCATCATATCACCGTATAAGTACCCGGAAAGGGCGAAGCGGTGACAAACCAAATCGCGCGGCTCTTACCGCTCATTGCAGCGGCCCCGGCGTTTCCGCAAGCGCCTTGTTCCTCCGCGACGGCACGGCTGGTGCGGACCTGGTCGCAGGGAAGCGGTGTCAATTCACCACCGGAGCGTTCATGACATTCTTGCCATCTGCCGAGACAGTGAGTTTGCCCTTGGACAGGACGATATCAATCCGCTTGGCCGTGGCCGCAATTGCGGTTGTCATTGGGTTGCCTTCCAACACCAGGCTTTCTTGCTGAATCCGCAATCTGTGGTTGCCAAAGACAACCACCGTGGCATCGCCTGATGTGTCGAGAGTGCCACCGCCCTCAAGCGAAGCTTCAATCTGTCGTCCGGGTATGGTCAGGGAGATATGTGTAACCTTTGTTTGTGCGGGTGGCGGCTCGGAGTTGCAGCCGACGAGCGTCGTCAGCGCCGTTGCGATGAGCAAGGCTGGG
>JALOTT010000485.1 GCA_025457745.1 Verrucomicrobiota bacterium | reverse complement strand
AAAAAGGCCTTTGAATATCAGATACAAAAGCGCGGTTTCTCTCTTATCGAAATTTTGTCGCCCTGCCCGACCAACTGGAAAATGGATGCCATGGCGTCATGCTCGTGGATCGACGAGGTTATGGCAAAGGAATTTCCGCTGGGGGAAAATAACATCGGCTACGTGCGCGTCACGCAGTTCGGCGATAAGACCAGCGAGGAACTCCAGGCGGCTTTGAAAAAACTCCAGGCGCAGGACTTGCGGGCGCTGATCCTGGATTTGCGATGGAATCCCGGCGGCTTGTTGGATCAAGCCGTGGAGGTGTGCGAGAAGTTTTTGCCGCCGCATCAATTGATCGTCACGACCGAGGGCCGCAACGCCGGTCAAAATTCCCGGCGCTACGCCGAAGGCCGCGGCGACGAATTGCACCGCGCGCCGATGGTGGTGCTGGTGAATGTTGGCAGCGCCAGCGCGGCGGAAATTGTCGCCGGCTGCCTGCAGGATTCGAAGCGGGCCGTGGTGCTCGGCGAAACCACCTTTGGCAAAGGCTCGGTGCAGAGCATCCTGCCGTTGCAACAGGGCGCCGCCTTGCGCCTGACCACCGCCAAGTATTATACGCCCAGCCACAAGGTCATTCATGAGCACGGCATCATCCCCGACATCCAAGTGCCGATGAGCGATGAGGAGGAGCGCGCCGTGGTGCTCAAACGCGCGCCGGGCGGGCTTGAGTCCCTCGACGAAAAAGACCGGGAAACCATCACGAAGTTGCGCGATCCGCAATTCGACCGCGCGATGGATTTGCTGAAAGGCCTCAACCTTTTCACGCAACGAATGCCGGCGGAAGAAACGCCGAAACACGGCGTGGAGAAAGTGGCGGCGAAGTAATTGAGTTGGAGTCCAAGCTTCAGCTTGCTCTCCAACCCCCAGGCACGGCGACAGACAAGCTAAAGCTTAAACTCCAACTTCATGACCCTGCTCGCCTTTGAAACCTCGTGCGACGAAACCAGCGCGGCGGTCGTGCACGCGGGCCAGGTCTTGTCCAACGTCGTTTCCTCGCAGGTCGGGCTGCACGCCGAATACGGCGGCGTCGTGCCGGAACTGGCCGCGCGCGAGCATTTGCGGAATCTAATTCCCGTCGCGCAAACCGCCTTGCGCGAGGCTTCCGTCACGGTCGGACAACTCGACGCGGTGGCCGCAACGCAAGGGCCAGGCCTGCCGAGCGCACTGATGGTCGGATTCAAAGCGGCGCAGGCGCTGGCGTTCGCGTTGCGCAAACCGTTCGTCGGAATTCATCACCACGAAGCGCATCTCTATTCGCCGTGGATTCGGAGTTCTGGACCGCCAAACCCGGTAGGGACGCGTTCCACCGCGTCTCCATTTCTTCGGCAAGAAATTAGGGACGCGGGTGGAACGCGTCCCTACCAAGAACGAATGTGGGGTCATAACGAGGGGACACTCCGGTCCTTTTTTTTTGCTGACTTCGACGCCTTCCAACCCAACGTCTCGCTCATCGTCAGCGGCGGCCACACGATGCTGGTGCATGTGAAAGCGGAGTTAAACCATCGCGTGCTTGGCTCGACCGTGGACGACGCCGCAGGCGAATGTTTCGACAAGACCGGCAAGTTGATGGGCATCGCGTATCCCGCTGGCGCGGAAATTGACCGGCTGGCGGAGCAGGGGAATCCCAAGGCTTTCGACTTCCCGCGCCCGATGCTCCACGACGCGAACGATGACTTCAGCTTCAGCGGATTGAAAACCTCCGTCCGCTACTTTTTGCGCGATAACCCATGCCGGTTGGACGATCTGCAACAAATCCGCGACCTCTGTGCCAGTGTGCAGGCCGCCATTGTGGAAGTGCTGGTGACAAAAACGATCCGCGCGGCGAGGCGTCTGGGCGTGCGCTGTGTCACGGCGTCCGGCGGTGTGACGTGCAACTCCGCGTTGCGGAAAGCCTTGGGCGTCGCGTGTGCGCGCGAGGGATTCACCTTGCGGCTCGCGGAACAATCACTTTGTACCGACAACGGGGCGATGATTGGAATTTTGGCGGAGCGTAAGTTGTTGACTGGGGGGACGGGTAGCTCGCTTGACGCAGAGATTGCGCCGGGGATGCAGCTCGCCTAGGCTGTGGGCATGGACGCCGCCAAAATCAAAGCCGCGCTTGCGGATATTTCGGCCGAGCGGGATTCGACAGTCAAGAGCATCAGACTGGCGTCTCTTTGCATCGCGCTTTGGGCCGAGCGCGGCGTTGATCTGGTCGTGGTAGGCGGTTCTGCCATCGAATTCCTCACCGAAGGCGCGTATGCTTCTGGAGACTTGGACCTTTGCCATGCGAACAAAGCTACTTTGCCCGTCCGGGAACGCCAGGAAGTCATGGCTCAGTTGGGTGCGGAAGGCGGACCACGAAATTGGAAGATTGGGGGCATGTATGTGGACGTCCTTGGCCCTGTGGAAAGTTTCGCGCGCACGCCGTATCGCCGGATCGAAGGGCCTTACGGAAGCGTGATGGTGATGAAGCCAGAGGACTTGCTGGTGGAGCGGGTGCTGGTTTCGGTTTATCCGCAGCCCCATCCGCCCGCCCGTGCCTGTGCGCGGGAACTGGCGGTGGTGGCATTGGGCGGGGCGGTCAAAATGGATTGGAACGAAGTCGCACGGGTTGCCAATCTGCCTGAGTACCGTAATCTTGAAGCATGCAAAGCGCTGGTGCGCGAAGTGGCCGATGAACTCAAAGTCAAAAATCCCTTCGATCCCGATTGAAGGCTCGATCAGTTATGAAGACTGGTTGAAAGGCCGGCGGTTTCGCCGTGAATTGTGCGAACGGGTCGCCCCGGGGACTATTCGTCGCACGAGCAGTTCGAAGGACAAGCGGTTGCGCCAGCTTTTCAACGGCGAGCGCGGGTTGCCGTTCACGCCGACGGAGAAGCTTTGAACTCGGGCAGGGTGGGGCGCGTCACTCCGTGCGCGCCGCTTCAGAGATCGTGAAACCCGGCGCGCACGGAGTGACGCG
>JALOTT010000109.1 GCA_025457745.1 Verrucomicrobiota bacterium | reverse complement strand
TCTCCAATCTGCCAAAATCCAACCCCGCTCTCTAACCTGTCCGGTTTTGCTAACTACAACACCCCCCTTTTCTGTCCGGTTTTGAAAACTACACGGCAGTCGCCCTCGATTTTCTTGACGAGCCTGTAATAGCTGTCCACGGGCGTGTAGCTCCTGAGCACGTCGAGAATGAAGCCCTCCTGGATGGCTTGCTTCATCGTGTAGCTGTGGAACGGCCGGTGCTTGACCTTGCCCTCGGCGTCCGGCGGCAACGGCTGGCCGAACATCTCCAGCGTCTTGTTCTTCGGCGTGGCCGTGAACGCGAAGTAGCTGGCGTTGGTCAACATCTTCCGCGCCTGCATCCGCTTCTCCAACGCATCATTCACCGTGTCTTCGGGATCGGCCAGCGCCGCGCTCATGGCGGAGGAAGTCTTGCCGCCCTGGCTGCTGTGCGCCTCGTCGATGATGATGGCGAACGTCTTGGCCTTTGCCTCCTTTTCAATCTCGCTGAGGATGAACGGAAACTTTTGCACCGTGCTGATGATGATCTTCTTGCCCTCCTCGATGAACTTCCGCAAGTCGCCGGAATGTTCCGCGTGGCCCACCGTCGCGCCGACCTGCATGAACTGCTTGACCGTCTTCTGAATCTGGTCGTCAAGAATGCGGCGATCCGTCACCACGATGACGGAGTCAAAAATCTCCTTTTCGGCTTTCGTCAGCGCGATGAGCTGATGCGCCAGCCAGGCGATGGAATTGGATTTGCCGCTGCCGGCGGAGTGCTGGACGAGATACCGCGCACCCGGCCCCTGCGCCGCGACGTGCGCCAGAACTTCATGCACCACGTCGAGTTGGTGGTAGCGCGGGAACACCTGTTTGCGCTTCTTGCGCCCAGTCTTGGCGTTCTTCTCCTCGACGATCTGCGCGTAGTTTTCGAGGATGTTGGTGAGGCCGGCCGGGGTGAGGACTTCCTTCCAAAGATAATCCGTTTTGAGGCCGGCGGGGTTTGGCGGATTACCCGCGCCATCGTTCCAACCTTTATTGAACGGCAGAAACCACGAGCCTTTGCCGCGCAACTCAGTACACATCCGCACCTCGGCGTCGTCCACGGCGAAATGCACCACGCAGCGCCCGAACTCGAAGATTTTCTCGCGCGGGTCGCGGTCGCGGCGGTATTGCTCGATGGCATCCTCCACCGTCTGCTTGGTGAGGCTGTTTTTGAGTTCAAACGTCGAGAGCGGCAGGCCGTTGATGAACAGGCACAAGTCCAGCGCCCGGCGGGTTTCGTCCGTGCTGTAACACAGCTGGCGCGTGACGCTGAAACGGTTTTTCGCAAAGAGCGCCGTCGCCGTCGCGTTTCTTGGCGAGGGTGTGCCGTAGAACAGATCGAAATGCAGCGGGCCGTGATCCACGCCCTTGCGGAGCACGTCAATCATGCCGCGCTTGCCGGTCTCGTTGGAGACCCGGGCGAGGAACTTCTGCCGGTTGATGTCTTTCGCGTCTCGGTAATCGGCGATGCCGAGTTTTTTGAGCGTCTCCGGCTGGGTGGCGTGGAGGAATTGGAACAACTGCGGCACGTCGAGCGCGTGCGAGCGGTCGTAATCCTTGGGCTGACTGGCCAGCCAGCCCGAGCCGACGGCCTTGGCGGCTGCGAGGGCATCGGGTGTTTCCGCGACGATGCCCTCGGCGGCAAACGCCAGCCCGTCCGTGCCGGTCATGTGCCGCATGATCAGCGTTTCCAAACCCTTTTCGCTGATGTCGGATGACGGCATGAGAGGTTAAACCCAGCCGTGTTCCGCCAACCGCTCGTGGGCCAGTTCAATGTGCCCGCGTGCCATCAGCTTTCTTTTGCGAGCGTTCCAGTTGTGAACGCCGGCCACAACCTCCTCCAACTGCGCCGCGCCGTCGTGAGTGACGACCCAATGCACCGTGGCGAGCAATTCCATGCCGTAGGGCGATTCAAACCCTTCCACCAGCCGCGCCACCCGATTCAGTCGCTGAAGGCTCGGTTCGCTGGTGTCCGCGTTTCCGGTCAGAAATGTTTCCGCCTCCTGCACCGCGCCGGGCTGCAACGTGATTTCCGTGTCCGGCTTGTTGCGGCCATCGGCGAAACCCAGTGTGAAGTGCCCCTCGAACCGATGCAGCAGGTGACGCAGGTTGTCGGCGTACGGGCCGTAGGTGTCCTTGGCGAAGCGAAGCCGGAGCGGTTCGCCGGCCTCTTGCAGGAAATAAAGCAGTTTGTGGATTTCGAGCAACGTGAGTTGGTAGCCGAGAGCGAAATACTGCTGCCAGATTTTCACCACTATGGCGCGGCTCGGATTCATGGCGGGACGCGGCGTATGATGAACGATGGCCTCGGCACTCGGCGCGCCTTTGGGCGGAAACACCAGTACTCGCACGTTTCTTAATGGCGACAGTGCCGCCTTGATGCGCGGGAAAACTTCGTTCCAATCCAGCCCGCCATTGCCACAACCCAGCGGCGGCAGCGCGATGCTGCGGATATGCAACCGCTCAATCTCCCGCACCAACGCCTGCAAGCCCGCCTCAATGTCCTCCATGCGTGAAGGTGACCGCCAATGGCGCTTCGTCGGGAAATTGATGATGTAGCGCGGCTGGAACATTTCCCCGCGCTCAAAGACGTGCATCCCGCCCGGCAAGACCTCGCCCGCTTTACAGGCCGCCTTGTAGGCGGCCAGCATGTCCGGGAACTTCTTGGCAAACTGCAACGCCACGCCCTTGCCCATCACGCCCTCGGTGTTCACCGTGTTCACGAGCGCGTCGGCTTCGGCTTCGAGTAAATTACCTTCAACGAGTTCGAACATGGTCTTGTTGCTCATAAATTGTAATACCAGTTGGGTTCGGTTGTCACTCGCGGTTTGTGGGCCGCTTGCGCCAGGGCCGCGCGAACTTGGGCGGCCATGGTCTGATCGAGCACGCCGATGGAGTGGAGTTGCGACCACGGAAAGCGCCCATGCACTAGGAACTCGGCCTGTTTGCGACGAGTCACATCCGGGTCAGCCAAACGCCAACGCCCACCCCAGCGCCACGTCTGCACCGCGTTCCAATCCACCCGGTTCAAATCTTTGAGTTCCGAACAAAAGTCGGTGACGGCTTCAACGGCGTGCCCGTCGGTGAAACACCAATTCGGCAGGGCAGCGGCGACCGCCTCCGCCTGCGCTACCAGGTAAACCACATCCCGCTGGCCGCCTTGGTAGGCGGGAACACTCCCCTTATGAATCGCGCCCAACATGGGCGAGCGATTGCAAAAGTAGAACGGAACGTAATCCGCCAGCACGCCTCCGGCAGCGACCGGTTGGCCCTTGAGATTCTCCACCCGCCGACGTTTGCGCCTTTCTTTGATCGTGTCGTAAGCGATGGACTGGGCGCATAAGCCCCGACGCTCGGCCTCCGCATCACACAACAACCCGTCCTCCTGCAAAATCGCGGGAAGATTTGCAATGTGGGTGATGTGGTAAATCGGTGTCATCTCATGCGTTCGCTTCAACTGCTTCAAGTGCGGCCGCAGCGCCTTTTCCAAGCGGTCCAATGCTTAGGCAAACTCCGAATCGGAGGCCGGGCTTTGTTTGGGGCTTGGTTAAGCTTTTGAGACCGCCGCAAATCAAACAAAGAACAAGGCTCGTAGCATCAAGCACTTGCAGGCCTCCGTTTCGAGCTTGAGTTGGTTCAACCATGACTTTGCTTGGTTAAACACCGGGCAGATTCTCCTGCAAAAATTCCGGCGGCAGAAGCCGTGTTGCCGAGGGACGACAGACGCGGAGATTGAGCTTCGCCAACGCTTCCGCCCGCTTGAGCAGCCCCTTGCCATCTGTTGTGATGAACTCGTCGCACTTCATCGCCAAAGCCGATGCGACGTGGATTGCGTCGCCCCCTTTCAAAGCCAGGCCGTGAATCCAGCGTAGGTTTCGCGCATTCTCAGCAATCGTCACCGTGGGCTGTACCAGGGCGAAGCCGGACTTACCCGAGGCCAGCACTCCGAGAAAAAATGGTTGCGCCTCCTTGTCCTTCTTCTGGTCTTGGACGTGGGTGCATTCGGCGATGGTCAGCGTGGACGTAAACAGCTCGACCTTTTGCTGCTTGGCCGCTTGGATCAAACGGTCTGCGAACCACGCATCCTTTTGCCGGTCGTCTTCTGATTGCATTTGAAGGCGATGCTTTACCAGATCAATGATCGGACAGGCGTCAATGTAGATTCTTGGCTTACTCACCCCTCACCTCCCGGATGTAATCCGTGGTTTCCTGTGCGCCGGTGTAATCGGGCATTCCGCCCAGACCACTCCGGTAAACACTCTCGTTGAATTCCGGCGCGAGACGAAAGTCCGCCACTTCAATTTCCGTGACCAATCCCGTCTCGGCGCTCGCCGTCGTCCAGCCTTCCACGAAAACCACAGCCTCCGGGTCGGCCAGCACTTCCACGGCATTCCGGTAAAGCTCCTTGGGAAAATAGCAATTCACCAACTCTTTGGTGCTTAACTCGCGGATTTTCAGATACGGACGCTCCGCCTCCTTGAAGAACGCATGAATAATCCCTTGAACCTCGCCATAGGAGCGATGGCTGCCGGATAGCGGTGCTTCAATTTCTGCCGCCAACGCCGGGGACAGGTCGAACCAGTCGAGGCTGTTCACATCGCCGTTACGGTAGATGCCAAACCGCGCAACCTCGTCAATATCGAGCGGATGTGCGATCCGCGCATAGCGGCGGCGGGTTTCCGGGCGAATCAGCATGGCCGTGGTTGCATCCGAGTAATCGTTGGCAAACACCATCCGCAGTGCCGAACTCAACTGCGTCGCCCGGTCCTCGCCAAGCGCCACGGCAAAATGGCAGTCGAAATCCACCGAGCCGTTGTCGAACTTTTCCGCCAGCCAGGCGTGCGCCGGTTCTTCCAGGCCCATGTCTCGCGTCAACGAACCAAGGAATTCGACCGTGTCACGGGCAATCGCCGCCAGCTTGTCCAGCGGCATGCCCACACGGCCTTTGTTCAATTCCACTCGTATCCGAACGTGGCGCATACCAAATCTTACTGCATGGTCGCCGCAAATGGCGAGCCGGTTGTTTGAAAGCTCATTCCGCGTTGTTGGGTTCGAGTTCCGCTTCGTCAGCTAATTCCTCCGGGTCGGGCGCGGGTTCGGGGGCAATGGACTCGGCGGGGAGGTGGCGGGCGGCGGGGCGCACGTCCAGCTTGCCCGTCACCACGTCCGCCACCAGCCGCGTCCGGTATTCCCGCAGCAACTCGATTTCTCGCTCAAGGCGGGCGATGGCGGTGTTCAAGCCTCCTGTTTCGGACTCCGTAAAAGCAACAATCGCCCGCTGCTCTTGGAGTGGCGGCAGCATCACCTTGAAGCCTTTGATCTGCTCCGGGCTGAGGTGCGGAACGCTGATGCCGGTGAAGATGGGCGCGATGTATTCGGCGAACAAGCGGCCACGAAGCAACAGCAGCAAGAACTTGGCATCAAGGCGGTCTGTGGGCCGAAGACGGGCCACACGTTGCAAGAGAAGCGAGGGCGTATGGATGAATTATGGGGAAAGCAGAAATGCTGGAAGCTGAAATTCTGAGCGCAAGGCGCGAAGCGCGAAGGGCAAAGCGGCGCGCAACGGAGCGCGAAGGTCAAAGCGGCGCGCAACGGAGTGACGCGCCCTACCGGAGAGTGGAAGAATGAAGAATGAAGAATGCAGAATGAAGAATGAAGAATGGCGGCTCGTCGGGAGGCTCGCCCCAGTGGGCGGTGTGCAAAGGAGAAGGGCAGAAAGCGGCAGGAGGCGAATCAGCCAACGGACGGCGGCGATATAGAGCGGAGGCGGCGGGGGCGGGAGGCGGAGTGGTCAAAACCAAGAATCCCTTCACTTCACGGTGACGCTGAACTGATTGACCAGCAAAACATCATTATTGGCCGGATGCTTCGGCTGCGGGGATCGAGTCATAGATCGCCTTCGACAACACAGCGAAGGCGGCGCTTCCGAACTCCTTGTCGTCCATGTAGCGGGTCACGATCTTGTCGTTGTCGGCCATGCGCTGGACCATCAGGTCTTCAAGAAGTTGGCGCAGGCCGAGCTGGAATTTGTCGAAGGGATTCGCGCGCCTGAGTTTTACGACCTGGTCGTTGGCGGCTGCTTTCTCCCGGATCTGCTCGAAGAAGAAGCGGTCTTCGTCGGTGAAGTTCGTCCCGAACCGTTCGTTGAGGATCTTGATGATCTCCGACAGCGGCGCTTTCTCGTCCTTGGCTTTGCCGGTGCCGACATCGGTGGGGCTTTTCACTCCTTCAGGTTCGCCTTCGCGGAGTGTGATCTCGCCAGAGTAAATCCGCTGCAAACGGTAGTATTGCAGCCCCACTTCGTCGCTGACCCTCACCTTCTCCATGTCGCGGTCGAGCGGCAGATGAGGCAGCAGGAAGCGCCCATAGCTGTAGAGCATTTCCAGCGCGGGATCAGCGTAAGGGATGATCTGGCTCATGAACGAGTAGATCTTCACGTAGCCGTTCAGCTTCTCGCGGAACTCACTGCGTTTCGGCTCGTCCTCCATGGCTTTGAAGCGGTCCACCGCCGGCTGAAGGTGAAGCTGCATCCCAGCGTGATCCTGGGCGCTTTGCCGCGCCACTGGTTTGTAGAAGACGCGGGCGAACGCCTCGACCTCGCTCCAGAAATAAACCTGCGCCGCGTCAAGTTCGTGTTTCAGCTTCTCCAGTTGCTGCGGGTCTGAGCCTTCCTGCAAACTCGTCGCGTCGTAGTAAGGTTTGAAGGCGCGGTAGATGTCTTCGGCCTCGTTGACGAAATCCAAGACGAACGGATTCTCTTTGCCGGGAATCTTGCGGTTGAGCCGCGACAGGGTCTGCACCGCCTGCACACCGTCGAGCCGCTTGTCCACATACATGGCGCAGAGCAACGGCTGGTCGAAGCCCGTCTGGTATTTGTTCGCCACCAGCAGAATCTGGTAGTCCGGCGACGCGAACCGCTCCGGCAGTTGCTTTTCGCTGATGGGCTTGCCGCTTACGCAATCCGGGTTCATGCCCGGCTCAGTGTATTCGAGCCCGGTGTCAGGGTCTTTGACCGTGCCGCTGAAGGCGACCAGCGGACGGATTTCCGTGTATTTGTTTTCCGCGATGTAGCGCTCAAACGCTTGCATGTAACGCACGGCGTGGAGACGCGAGGAGGTGACGACGATTGCCTTGGCTCGTCCGCCGAGATGGCCCAGCACTTTTTGTCGGAAGTGCTCCACGATCACCTCCGTCTTCTGCTCGATGTTGTGGGGGTGCAGGCTCATGAACTTGGCCAACGCCCGCGCTGCCTTCTTCTTCGGGAGGTTCGGATCGTCCTCGATGGCCTTCACCAGCCGGTAATAGGTGGCGTAGGTGGTGTAGTTTTTCACCACGTCGAGGATGAAGCCCTCGTCAATGGCCTGCCTCATGGAGTAAAGGTGGAACGCCTCCGGCAGTCCCCTTGCGCCCGGGCGACCGAACAACTCCAGCGTCTTGCCCTTCGGGGTCGCGGTGAAGGCGAAGAAGCTCAGGTTCGGTTGACGCCCGCGCGACTGCATGACCTGGTTCAACCGATCTTCCCAATCCGGCTCGTCCTCGCCGTTCTCCGCTTGGGCCGCTGCACCGAGAATCGCCTTCAACTCCCGCGCCGTTTCGCCCGTCTGGCTGGAGTGCGCTTCGTCCACGATGATCGCGTAGCGCCGCTTGGCGATTTCCGCCTCCCAAGCCTTGGCCTGCTGTTTCTCTTCCTCGGTTGCCTCCTCCTGGCTCTCCGCGCCGGCGGCGTGGAGCAGACCGCGCAGCACGAACGGAAATTTCTGCAACGTGGTGATGACGATCTTCGTGCCGTCAATCAGCGCTGCCGCCAGTTGCTTCGAGTCCTGATCAATCGCCTTCACCACGCCCTGGGCGTGTTCGATCTGGTAAATGGCGTCCTGCAACTGCCGGTCGAGCACCTGCCGGTCGGTGATGACCACCACGCAGTCGTAAGTCTTCGCATCCTGCGCGTCGTGCAGACTGGCGAGCCGGTGCGAGAGCCAGGAGATGCTGTTCGTCTTCCCGCTCCCGGCGGAATGCTGGATGAGATAATTCCAGCCTGGCCCTTCGCCCCGCGCCGCCGCCACCAATTTCCGAACCGAGTCGAGCTGGTGATAGCGCGGGAAAATCATCGTCTCCTTCGTCACCCAGCGATGCCCGCCCCGGCCGTCTTCGACCTTCTCCTCCTTCTTTTCGAGGAACATGAAGTGGCCGAGGATATCGAGGAAGCTTTCGAACTGGAGCACGTCCTCCCAGAAATAGCCCGTGCGGTAGCCGGACTCGTGTTGCGGATTTCCCGCGCCGCAGATGATCTGCCCCGGATGACTGCCCCGGTTGAACGGCAGAAAATGCGTCTTCTCGCCCGCCAACCGCGTGGTCATGTGAACCTCTTCCGAATCAGCGGCGAAATGCACCAGCGCCCGCTTCTTGAACTCGAACAACGGCGCGCGCGGGTCGCGGTCCTCTTTGTACTGCCGCACACCTTGCCGCCAACTCTGTCCAGTGCCGGGATTCTTCAGCTCGACGGTGGACACCGGCAGCCCGTTCACCGCCAGTGCCATGTCCAGCGTTCGATTGTCACCGGGATGACACGGCACTTGTCGCGTCACCGTCAGGCGGTTCTTGCCGAACAACTCCAACACTTCCCAATTCGCGCCGTGCGCGGGCTTGAAATAGGCGAGGCGAAACGTCTTGCCGTAAAACTTGAACCCGTGCCGCAACACATGAAGCGAGCCTTTGGCGTCCAGTTCCTTGACCAGCGTGGTGAGCAGCAACGCCTCCAACCCCGCCGCGTGCAACGCCCGCATCTCCGCCCAGAGCTTGGCCTGCGTGTCTTGAATGAACGCGAACACCTGCGCCGGGAACAACGCCCGCTCCTTGTCCCACTCCGTATTGGTGCCTGACTTCCAACCGCCGCGCGTCAGCAGGATTTCCTCAACGTAGGTCTCGAAGGCGCGTTCGTTGGTCTGGCTCATGATTGAGGTCCGAGGATAAACCGCGCCCGCTCGTGGCGCAGCATTTCAAACGGGCTCATGCACTTCACGCCAAGGCCAATGCAGGCATTGGGAATCTTGATCTTCTTGGTCGAAGCGGCGGCGACCTCATGAGTCACGACCACATGACCGTGAGCCAGCGCGTGCGCCACGAGGTAGAAATCCGCCACCTGAAGAAACGTGTTCACGGCGGCAGGTTCGTAATTCTGGCTCGTCGCCCAGGTGCTCACTCTTCCCAGAGCCGGCAGAATGACTGCGTCGGGTTTGAGAAAAAAACCGTCGCCACGGGCGGCGGCCCATCCGGACAGTTCATCGCCGCCAGCCTCAATTTCATCCCCAACCTTCTCGGTGCTGAAGACCAGACCGTTTGCGTTCGAGGCAATCAACCAGTCCCAGAAGGCAGGGCAGAAATCCAAGCCGTAGTGCAGGTTCTTGGCCTGAATGAACACGTCGGAATCCAGCAGATAACTCATGCGAAACCCACCCCCAGACTCCGTCCCAGTTCCTTGAAGGTCGCCTGCTTCGAGAAGCCGAGCATCCGGAAGGCGTCGTTGTAGCGGGTTTGTCCCTCCAGCGTGCTCGTGACCAGGGCCGCCGCGAAGCGTTTGCTTACCCGCGCCGCCTGGGTCAGGTAGAAGTTGCCTCCGCTCCCGCGCGGAATCGCGCGCAACCTTGCCACTTCCGCATGATAGGCCTCCCAGAATTCCTTCTGGGTTAGTCCACCCACATCCAGGATGCGGCGCAGGATGACCAGCGTGCTTACCTTGAAGCGTCGTGCCAACCGACTTGCTTCGTCAGCCACCTCGGCATTGGAATTGTATTCCTGCCGCATCCATTCGATCGGGACGAGCAATTCGGCGGCAACCTCGTTGCACCAACGTTCCACCTGTTGATCCGGAATGGCGGTCGGTTGGGAATCCGACACCGCCGATTGCCCCGACCAAATGTGCGCCAGTTCATGCGCCAGCGTGAACATCTGCGCCGCCTTGGTATCCGCGCCATTGATGAACACCAGCGGCGCAAAATCATCCGACATGGCAAACCCGCGAAACTCCTGCGGATCTAAATGCCGGTAATTGTTGTTATGCACCACGCCATTGCACATCACGAGGATGCCCAGCCCGTCGGCCTGTTCGATGAAATGGCGCAACGCATCCGTCCAGGTCGGCATTTGGTGGCGCGCGTCCAGATCA
>JALOTT010000484.1 GCA_025457745.1 Verrucomicrobiota bacterium | reverse complement strand
ATCCACTCCGTTGGGGAACGCCACGGATGATCTTCGTGAACTCCATGAGCGACCTTTTCCACAAGGACGTTCCCGACGATTACATCATCAAGGTCGCCCGCGTCATGACGGCGGCGAATTGGCATACGTATCAAATCCTGACCAAACGCGCCGACCGGCTCGCGGCTTTGCTCAAGGGCAAGTTGCGCTTTGCCGCCGAGCAATTGCACATCTGGTGGGGCGTGAGCGTGGAAAACAAGCAGCAAGGCCTTCCGCGAATTGACCTGCTGCGTTCTGCGCCAGCCAAGGCACGGTTTCTATCCATCGAACCGCTGCTCGAAGACATTGGCGCATTTAATCTGGGCGGCATCTCGTGGGCCATCGTCGGCGGCGAAAGCGGCCCGGATGCACGTCCCATGAAGGTTGAATGGGTGCATAACGTTCGACGCCAGTGTAAAAAGGCGCGCGTGGCGTTCTTCTTCAAGCAATGGGGCGGCGTGCGCAAATCCAAAACCGGACGAGAACTTGATGGGAAAACATACAGCGAGTTTCCCGCAAGGAGTTCAATTGCAGCGCCCACCTTGGAGGACCGCCGCATTGTCTTGCAAAAGTTGGAGACGGATTTAGTTGTCGCCTGATTATCTTGTGCCGTGGAGCTGAAAGAACAACCGTTCGCGCCAACGCTCGCCCAGAAGCTGGGCGATGTTCCGCACGTTTCCGGGTTGTTGCGCCGCATCGCGCAACTCTGCTCGCTGGACTTCCATTTCAAGGAAGTGAACAACCGGTTTAAGAAGCTGGGGCTTTGAGAAGCTGGGGCTTTGATACGAGCGAATGCGTTACCAGGAATCCAACCAACGCCGCCGGTTGTCCGGACAAATGACCCAAAGAGGTTCGCAATCGGCGCTGTCCACCAGTGGTGCGCTTCTCTTTGGGCTTCCATTTATTGGCGCGGGCGTGGCGATTACTATGATCGGCCTCAAAGTGATTCACGTTGATCCCAAATCCGTTCACGCGCCGTATTGGGTGCTGACAGTTTGCGGGGCGTGCTTCTTCGCCGCTGGACTGATGCTGTGGAGCATGGCTGTCCGACAATTCAGGTCGAACCGTCGGCGGGCGGAAACAAGCGGTGGCGGATCGGAAGCCGTTGCGCTGGCGGATTACGATTGGAACAAGCGTGGCTATCAGCCATCGCGTTGGAACAAAGTTTTCAAGTCATTCGGCATTGGCGTCGCGCTGACCGTTTTCCTTTCCATATTCAACTGGTGGGCGTTCTTCAGTGGCAGCCCGCTCATGGTGAAGCTCATTGTCGGTTTCTTCGACCTGATACTGGTGGTGGTCTGGGGACAATTCATTCTCACACTGGCTCGCGCGCTAAGATTCAACGATTCACGGATCGACTTTGCGCGATTCCCCTATTCCATCAACGAACCCATCCTGATCCGCTGGCAGGCCGCCAACGGGATCAGCAAACCCGTCAAGGGCAGCTTCACACTTCGCTGCCTGCAGGAATGGTGGGAAACCACCAACTCGGGCAACAAACGCTCCACCTATCTGGTAAAGGAGGAAATCTGGAGCGGCACGTGGCAGCTTGAGCCAGCGGACGAATTGCTGCCGGGCAAGACGCGCGAGTTCCGCTTTGAACCAGCAGCAGATGCGAAAGCCACGAGTCTCAGCGCGAAGAAACCCATCTACTGGGAATTTGAAGTGAAGCTCGCGATGGCCGGGCCGGACTTTGTGGAAACCTATCTCGTGCCGGTGTATCAATGAACGGGCATTCTGCTCGCTCGACTTCCATTTCAAGGAAGTGAACAACCGGTTCAAGAAGCTGGGGCTTTAACCGTTCTGGAACCGGCCTGCCGTGGACTGTGGAATTCCCGTGTCGTCGCGCCTGTAACTATGAGCGACGCAGCCTTCCCCCACGACGTTTTCCTGAGCCACCGCGCGAAGGACAAGGCAGGGGTGCGCCCGCAGGCGGAGCGGTTGCGGACCGGCCGCGCCGTAGCCGCGAGGCGGAGGCGGAAGGACGGGCCGCAAGGAAAGGCAGATGGCGCATGCGTTGGCAAAAAGCGTGATGGGTTTTGGTATTGCGCGCTTCGCGCTTGGTCTGGGCGAGGCGGGCAATTTTCCCGCCGCCGTCAAAGCCGTGAGCGAGTGGTTTCCCAAGCGCGAACGCGCGCTGGCGACGGGACTGTTCAACTCCGGCGCGAATGTCGGCGCGATTCTCGCCCCCCTGTGCGTGCCGTGGATCACGTTGAAATACGGCTGGCAGATGGCATTCATCATCCTCGGGGCGACCGGATTCGTGTGGTTAATTTTCTGGTATTGGCTCTACGGCGCTCCGGCGCAGTCACGCCGGGTGGCCCCGGAGGAACTGGCCCACATCCAAAGCGATCCACCCGACCCGGCGACGGAGAAAATCCCGTGGCGCAGGCTGTTGTGCTACCGGCAGACGTGGGCCTTTGTGGTGGCCATCTCGTTCACCGCCCCAATCTGGTGGTTCTTTCTCTACTGGCTGCCGAAGTTCTTAAACCGGCAACACGGCCTGGATCTGGCCAGTCTCGGTCCGCCCCTGGTGGTGATCTATTCCATGACCACGGTGGGCAGCGTCGGCGGTGGTTGGCTTTCGGGTTATCTGTTGAAGCGCGGTTGGTCGGTCAATGCGAGCCGCAAGACGGCTTTGCTGATTTGCGCGCTGTGCGTGGTGCCGGTGGTGTTTGCCGCCAACGCATCCAATCTCTGGGTGGCCACCTTCCTCATTGGCCTGGCCGCCGCCGCCCACCAGGGCTGGGCCGCGAACTTGTTCACGCTGGTTTCCGACATGTTTCCCAAACAGGCGGTCGGTTCGGTCGTGGGGATTGGCTCCATGTTCGGCTCGCTGGCGGCCATGGGCTTTGCCCAATTGACCGGTTACATTCTTCGGATATTCAGTGTTTTTCGTGGCTAAGACCGAGAATGAAGTGAGAGCTTTTAGTCGGTAACCCAAATGATCGGCACAATTTTCAAATGTCGGCGGGTG
>JALOTT010000483.1 GCA_025457745.1 Verrucomicrobiota bacterium | reverse complement strand
CCGCCGATCCACGCCGTGTTCGTTGTAACGTCATCGCCGATGCCCTGGGCCGCCAGCGAGCCGGGCAGCGTGATTCCGTCGGCAAGCTTCTTCTCGAACCAGCGCTCCGCAATGCCAGCGTCGGCGCGGTCGAGTCGAAATCGCCACTGGCCGGTGAGAGAAAGCGGCGCGTCCTGCGCCGGAAGCGCCGCAGTGAAAACACAACAAGACGCGGCGACAGTGGCGGCCAGTGACTTCAAGCGGGAGCGTTGCATGGGTATGTTTGAGGTTTCTTCGTAGTTCAGTCAGCGAGTTCTCTTTCGATGGCTTCCAGCGTCTTGCCCTTGGTTTCGGGCAAATTGAATTTGATGTAAACAAATCCGGCCAGGCAGATCGCGCCGTAAAGCCAGAACGTCCCCGCCGAGCCGAGTTTGGCGTTCAGCATCGGAAACGTGTAGGTCAGCAGGAAGCACGCGAGCCACAGCGAAGTGACGGCCACCGCCATCGCCGCGCCGCGGATGCGGTTCGGGAAAATCTCCGAGATCACCACCCACGTCACCGGCGCGAGCGACATCGCGTAGCAACCGATCGCCGCCAGCACCAGCAGCAACAGCGGCAACCCCTGAACGCCGCTGTGATAGCACCAGCCCATGACGAAATAAATCAACGCCAGCCCCGCCGAGCCGAGTAACATCAGCGGACGCCGGCCGCCTTTGTCCACGACGCCCAGCGCGACGAACGTGAACGCGAGATTCACCGAGCCGGTCCACGCGATGTTTTTCAATACGCTGGAAATGTCATAGCCCGCCGCGCGGAAGATTTTCTCAGCGTAATTGAAAATCACGTTGATGCCGCACCATTGCTGGAACACCGCCAGCACGACACCGAGCACCAGCACCTTGCGCATCCTGGGTTCGAGCAGGTCGGCGAAACGGACGCGCTGAATTTCCTCGCTGACGAGCGTGGACTCGATGTCGCGCATCGCGGCGTTCGCGTAATGTTCGCCGCCGATTTTCGCCAGCACGCTGCGGGCGCGGTCGGCCTTGCCATTCTTGGCCAGCCAGCGCGGGCTTTCGGGAACAAGAAACATGCCGATGAGAAACAGCAGCGACGGCGCTGCCATCAGGCCGAACATCCAGCGCCAGCCCTGCTGACCGAACCACGAATTGCGGATGAATTCATCCGTGGCGCCCGGCGGCAGATTGCGCACCAGAAACCAGTTGAGGGATTGCGCCAGCAGGATGCCGACGACGATGGTGAGCTGGTTGATGGAAACGAGCCGGCCGCGAATCTGCGCGGGCGCGACCTCGGCGATATACATCGGCGAGAGATTGGACGCCAGACCGATGGCCACGCCGCCGAGCATCCGCCAGGCGATGAAAAGGGTGAAGTTGCCGGCCAGCGCGTTGCCGAGGGAAGTCACCGCAAATAGCAGCGCCGCGACGATGAGCAGCCGCTTGCGTCCGAATTTGTCGCTCAATGCGCCCGCCATCAGCGCGCCGACGAGACAGCCGATGAGCGCGCAACTGTTGGCCCAGCCGATCTGCGCTTCGCTGGTCAGTTGAAAATAGCGTTGAAAGAAGGTCTTCGCGCCGCCGATGACCACCCAATCCCAGCCGAACAGCAATCCGCCCATCGCGGCGACGACGGAGATGAGCCAGACGTAGCCGAAGTTGTAATTGGCCTGCGGCCCGGAAAAATCGGTCTTGTTGGCAGTGATCATGGTGCAGTTGGATTCAGGACTTCATGCTGTCTTTGATCGCGCGGAACATGGCGAGAACATTTTCCGTGGGCACGTTGCTCTGGAGGTTGTGCGTGCCGTTGAAAACAAAGCCGCCACCGGGGCTGAAAATATCAATGCGCTCGCGCACTTCACGGTAAACCTCCTCCGGCGTGCCGAACGGCAGCGTTTTCTGCGTGTCCACGCCGCCGCCCCAAAAAACAATCTTCTGACCGAACTCGCGCTTGAGCGTGCGCGCGTCCATGCCGACGGCGGAGCATTGCACGGGGTTCAAGACGTCGAATCCGGCGTCAATGAACTCCGGGATGAACGGCACGACCGCGCCGCAACTGTGGATGAACGTCTTCCACTTCGTCAGCTTGTGGATGCGGTCATTCACAGCTTTGTGAAACGGCTTGAAGAGTTCGCGGTAGGTCTGCACCGAACAGAACTGTCCCGATTGCGTGCCGAAATCCGTGCCGGACACGAACGCCACCTGAACGCGGTCGCCCACGGCGGCAGCGAGGAGTTCAACATTCTTAAGCGCCGACTCAAGCTGGCACTCAAAGACTTTCAGCACATAATCGCGCTGCGTGATCGTGGCCATATACCATTCCTCCACGCCGCGAACGCCCTTGGGCTGCTTCATCCACGGCGCCGGCACCAGCGCGATGTCCCCGAACGCCGTGCCCGGCAGCGTCATGTAAATGCCGTAGCTCGTGATGTCATGATAGTGCTGCGTGAGCCGGGCGAAGTGTTGCACCTCCGCGTCACTCACCACGCCAAACTCCTCGCAGTTGTCCGCCGGGTTGAGCTTGTCCTCGTCGAGCGGCAACTGGCGGCGCGTCGAGTCGAAAAAATAACTGCCCTTCGGCATCCAACCGCTGGGCGGTACGCTCATGTCGCCCTCGGGATAAATGAACCAGCCGCCGTCCTCGGCGGGCGTCACGTTGAACTGGCCGGGCACCAGCACCGGTGTGCCATCGAACATCGTGAACGGTTTCCAATTCTCGTTCTTGAAGCCAAACATCGTGCCCGGCCCGAACACCCCGACCACGTCGAGGTTCAGCGCCTGCCGAAGCTCCTCGTCCATTTCGCCGAGCATCTGGTAAGGCTCGATGATTTTGACGCGGTAGTCCGGCTGGCCGAGCAACGCCTGGCGCAACCGATGCACCGTGCCCGCGCCCATGCCGGTTTGAAAGCCCGCGCCGAAATCAACGCAGAGCCGGTCGGGCGTTTGATGATTCAATGTGGCCGCCAACCGTTCTCGTGAAGTCATGGATTCCATGTGCGTCTA
>JALOTT010000482.1 GCA_025457745.1 Verrucomicrobiota bacterium | reverse complement strand
CTGTTCCGGCGTGGGTTGAAGGCAGGCGTTGATTGTTTTGAACACACGGGTTTGGCCGCTGCCCCGGAATACCCTGCTGATATAATTGAAACGCCAAAAGCACAGCGAACGAAACGTGTAAGCGAATTGATGTGAGCAAAGGCAGAAGCAAGACCATCATTGTTGACGAGTTTGGGAAAGTCAAACTGCCGTGGTCGCCGCACGCGAGGCCCTACGATTCGTATCGGGTGCGCACAATGCGCAAAGCGGGCCAAAAGGGCTTCATCCTAACTTTAGTCCACTGGGAATCACTGCCCACCCCAAAGTTCAAACACATTTTGCGGGTGTTGAAAAACCGCGCCCGCACGGATGTTCATTTCCGGCAATACATCCGGCATTGGCTGCAAACCTTTCGCCGCGACCGTGGCAGCTTCACCGGGCGCATCGTCTTTCGGCACGCCGTTCTGGCGAAGCGCGAGCTTTTCAACGATGAGTGGCCGTGGCTCGAATACAGTGACGATTACTACAAAGGCGCGCTGCAATACCCGCCGGCGTTGGTGCGGATGTTGGAGGAAGCGTCGAAAGGGCCATTTACCGAACTGCCGTCCTGGAGCGAACTCGAACGTGAGTGTCGTGCGAAAGCACGACGCGAGAAGAAGTTTCGAGACGAAGCCAGAAAAGCCGGCGTGCAAGGTGTAGGCTTGAAGATGCGGTGGAGTCCGCCCAAGCCCCTTGGAATCTGGTTCAAACTCGGTTGACCAAGACTTGTGCGGGCTTGAAATGAACAAGCCAAGGCAAACCGCCATGCTTGCGGGAAAATTGCAACCGCGCTAGATTCACGCCATGAGCAAAGCTCAAATCCTTGAAGAACTGCCCAAGCTGACCGTCAGCGACCGTTCCCAACTTTTCGCCCGGCTCGCCGAACTTCACGAAGCCGACCTGTTGGACGGCGGTTCACCCGCCCCGGCCGAACGGCAGGCGCTCGACGAGGCGCTCGCGGAATTCGAGCGCCACCCCGGCCCCGGCGAGCCGTGGCGCGAGGTTTTCCGTCAGATCCGCGAATCCCGCCGGTGAACTGGCAGGTCACCATCCGGCCCCAGGCCAAGGCCGACCTCCGCCGCGCGCATGATTGGTATGAAGAACGATGCGCCGGACTGGGTGATGAATTTCTCGCCGACCACGCCGAAGCCCTCCTGCGCCTGGAGGCCGATCCCGAACGCTTCCCGCTTTACTACCGTGGTTTTCGCCGCGTCCTCACCCACCGCTTTCCCTACAAAATCTTTTTTCGCATTATCGGACGGGACATCATTGTCTTTCGCATCCTGCACAGTGCGCAAGATCACCCGCGCGAACTCCGCCGCTGAATCCCGAACGGGCTTGCAGAAACGGCAGCCCTCGCCCTCGGCGGCGCAACGCCGCCAGCGTGATTCGTTTGGCGTGGTGGGCAAATCGGCGTGGCATTTATTTTTTGGTTGGACGGTATTTGTCCGACCGCCCGGATTATCGTTTTGGAAAAATTATGGGATTGACCGTTCATTTCAAACTGACGCCGCCGCCGGATACGGATGCCGCGCGGGCACACGAATTGGTCCGCCAGATGCGCCAGCGCGCTCAAGGTTTCAAGCAACGGGGCCGCGATGGAGGCAGTGCTGCCCATCGGCAGTGACCGCGAGTCGTTGCGCTGGGCTACCCAAACGCGCGCGGAAAGGATCAGTGCGAATCCAGCTTTTCGTCGCGCGGCTCCTTGTCGCGGGTCAGCCACCAGACGATCAGCCCCGGCCCGAAACACAACGCCACGCCGATCGGCATGGTGTAAATACTCCAGAATTTATCCATAACCGTGACAAGAGGATTGCCCGGTGGAGAAACGAATTAAAGGCTCGAGTTGCAGTCGGAGCGGTAGATTCAGAGCCGGAAAAGTTTCTTGGAGTTCCCGTAAAGCAGCTTCCGCTCGATCTGCCTGCTCGGCGCGAAACGGCGCACGGCGGCGATGGTTTGCGCGCCCGGACATTCCGGCTCGGCCCGAGTCGCTGGCGGCAGGTAGGGCGCGTCACTCGGTGCGCGCCGTTCGGGGGGCATGGCCAATCTGCGGCGCGCACGGAGTGACGCGCCCTACCCAACCTGCGTCGAAGCTTCTTTGTCACAGTACTGGGTCACCGTCCGACAAACATCCCCAACCCCGAAAGCTTTCGGGGTTGCGGCCAATCCGTTCCTACCGCGGAGCAAGGATTTGTAGCGGCGGTCTGTGACCGCCGGTCCTTGCCGACTGCCACCCTTGCGTACGGCCATCGTCCGTCGCTCACAGAGCGCCGCTACAGAAGCACGAGTTTTGGCCCGCAGCACTTTCATCCGCCGCCACGTCGTGTTCGCTGCTTGCCCCAGAGAACGTCCCCGCCATAATGCGGTGCATCTTCACCATGGACACGACGGCATTAAACCAAATGAACGAGGCCGACTTGCGGCGCTACGCTGAATTTCTGCTCTGGCATTACAAGGTCATGGACGCGTTTTGGTTCATCTACGCGACGGAGAAGCACGGGCAGCCCGCGGCGGAAAAGTTGAACGAACAGGTGTGGGGTCGCGTCGGCGGCATGGCGGCAAAAGACCTCGTGGCCCGGTTTGGGATTCAGGAGAAGGGACTGAAAGGTTTTGTGAAGGCCCTGCGGCTTTATCCGTGGACGGTGCTCATCGGCTACGGCATCGAGGAACGCGAAGACGCAGTGGTCATCACCGTGCCGTCGTGTCCGAGCCAGGAAGCGCGCTTGAAACGCGGCCTGGGCGAGTATGTCTGCAAAGACATGCACCGCGCCGAGTTCGAAAGTTTTGCGCGGGCCATTGACGGGCGCATCCGGGTGGAATGTCTTTTCGCGCCGCCCGACCCGCACCCCAAGGAATGTTTCTGCCAATGGCGGTTCACCCTGGCCTGAAAGCCCGAATCACCACTTCAAACCACATTCATAGACAAACCAGGCCGGTTTCAAATGTGCCAACGGACCTTTGAGTTTGGCCAGTTCGCCTGCCGAACCGTGAA
>JALOTT010000481.1 GCA_025457745.1 Verrucomicrobiota bacterium | reverse complement strand
GCGCCTGCTGCCGATTCTCAAACCGGCCTACGCGCTGTATCCGCAGTATCTGACGGAAGTCGGGATGGCGGATAAAGTCATGCGTTGAAGACGCCGATCGACAAAGCTCACCGGCGACAATCGAGCACAGCGGAATTGCGGCCCGGTGCAGCGCCTTGTTAGGGCGCATTGTATGGACCAAGAAAACGCTCGCCATTGAAATGAATCAAATGTGACTGTGCATCAGCTACCCACACCTCGGTTTCCCAAGCGATTTCAGGGAGATATCGCGCCATGATTGTTCGATTCGGGAAAGCGGTCACATAGACCAGACCCGCAGATGAGCCGGCAAACAGATTGGCAAGTTCGGCGTGCCGCTTGCCATCGACCGGGCCGTGGCTGGTGACGGACTCCACCAGCAGAAGCCAGTTCCTCGCGGTGTAATGCAGCACCACATCGGGCATCTTGCCGTGGGAATCCACCTTGACGCCCAGCTCGGCCAGCAGGGCGGCATCGAAATAGCCCCACTTGTCGCCCGTATCCCCGGCGTAGACCAGCACGCTACCCGGCGCAAAGCGAGCAGCGAAGTCCTCAATGATCGCCCGGATCAGCTCGCTGTGCTCGCCGGGGCTGAGGCTGATTTGCTTCCCCGGCGCGATCTCGATCGGGATGAGGTTCTGTTCGCGCTCCTTGGCGTAGCTGGCGGCCAGCGTTTCGCGCTCAGCCAGATAAGCTGTCAGGTTGTCGTGCCACTTCGGCGTGCCGAAGGTGTGCAGTACGGCAAGCGCGGCCGGTTCGATCTGATAGACGGCCTTGGGACTGTTCACCGGCCGGTCGGGCTTGTCCGGGTTGTAGAGGGCAAGGCCAGCGTCCACGAACTGGTGCATGGTCTGCCGCCGCACGGTCTCGCGGGTGTTCGGCGCATAGTCCTTGTCGTAATGCTCCCGCGCCCAATTCATGATAGGCGTGATGCCCATCAGCGGGTTCTCGGCCTTGGCCCATGCCTTGCCCGGCGTGAGGTTCAACAGAGCCAGCAGGCACAGGGCGGAACGCTCGTTTTGCTGTGCTCGCGGCAGGCCCAAGGAAGCGAGGATTTGCAGCGCGGCTTCAATGTGATGGTTCTTGTTGTGGGTCATTCGGTCAGGGTTCCCAGCTTGGTGTCGATCTGGTCTTGCGTGAGTGCTCCTTGCTGTATGGCCCACATGCCAAGTTGGATCAGGGCATCACGGCTAGGGAACTTCATCAGCTTGATGTCGGTTGCGTTGACCTGCGTGTGGCCGCTGAAGCACCGGAAATGTTCATCGACTGCGGTTGTGTTGAGGAATACGGCCAGTCCACGGGCCAGGGACTCGGGCAGGCCGTGCTTATTCTCGTGGAACACGTTAAGGTGGTTCTCGAAGCCCAGCATCGGTGCGGCACCGAACGCGCCCGGCTCGACCACGCTGGCCGAAATACGACGCTTTTCCTCCTTGGACGAGAAGCGCCGCACCACGCAATAAAAGCCGTTCGGGTAAAGCCACTTTTCGGTGTCGGAGCTGAACACTACAGCATTGGGCTTCTTCATGCCCTCGCTGGGCCAAGTGGCGCCGCTGCTGCTGAAATGACCGGGGTAGAGCAAGGGCACTGTGCCCGGCCCCGGCATGTCGCGTAAGTGCGCTCTCAGGCGGAAATCGACAACAGGCCCGGTCGATACCTTGATCCCAAGATCGGCCAGCGTATAGCGGATCGCAGGGGATAGATCGATGGCGTTCTGCTCGGGCGATGTGGGCACATGGATAAACCGCTCGGGGTCATCCGGGAACACGATCCGGTCGAACGGGTGTTCATGGGTGGCAAGGTCGGTGAAGCTGTCATCGGTCGAAGTCGAAACCCTCACCGGTCCCTGCTGGCCGCCTTGCGCCAAGCGGATGATGATGTTCTCCTGCAAAACCTCATCATCCTTGAATGCCTTGCTGCGCGAGTCGAACAGGTGCATGTGGCAGATGGCCGCCCGCTCAAGGATGAAGTCACGGAATGGGCGGTAATACGGCCCGTTGCAGAAGCTGCGCGGGATGATAGCAACGATCTGCCCGCCCGGTGCGGCCCGAGCCACGGCTAGCGCCACGAAAGCGCTATACAGGTTCACCGTCTCGATGCCGACACGACGCAGGGCCAGTCGGTGCGCGGAATTGCTGTTGATCTTCTTGTAAGGCGGGTTGAGAATCGCGTGTGTATAGCGTTCCAAGGGTTTCGAAAATAGATTGCCTGAGAGTGAATCAACCGCAGCATGTATAAAATCTTCTTCGTAGATATTGCCGACAAAATCGCCCCTGTGATTGTATTTATCCAGCGTTTGTGACAAGTATCCGACTAAAGCATGATCAAGCTCAAAGGCATCCACCTCCACACGCTGAAAGTGAAACCCATCACTTCTCCATCTATCCAAAAAAGCTGCAGATAACGAACCGATCCCTGCTCCTGCGTCCAACAAACGACAAAACCCTTTCCCATCGGGGAAAAGACCTGCCATAAATGCTGCTGTTTTTTCGGGCGTAAGAAACTGACCGAGCAACGACTTTTTCTTTGCCTCGGTGCTCTTGGAGAGTTGCAGCCTCTTCTGTTCAACCGTTGATAGCAATACGGCGTCTCCTTCTTTGCGTCCTAACGGGGCGGCGGATAAGCCGCGAGGGCGGATAAGCCGCAGGCTTTGACGGCTGATGTCGGCTTGATCCGCTGGTTTTGCGGCGCTTCGCGCCGCGCAAGCAGCGGATGGAATCCGCCGCCCCGTTGTCGCGGGCGCGAAGCGTCCGCGACAACGCCTGCGTTCACCGGGCGCGGGCAACGGCACATTGAAATGACCATACGAACTGCGCGCCCGCACTCCGGTGCAAACCCCTTGTTGGGCGGCGTTTAGAGCCTCCATATATCTGTCAAAGCAGTTTCTGCAAATTCTTCTTGTCGCCTTATGATTTGCTCTTCTCCCCACTCGCTATTTGAACCCTTAATTCTAAGAACCAATTCCCTAGTTATAGGCAATTCGGATTTCTCCAACTCTGGCAACT
>JALOTT010000108.1 GCA_025457745.1 Verrucomicrobiota bacterium | reverse complement strand
CGTTGTTTGGCGGACTGCTGGCGTTTCAATTTGCGGAATGGCTCGGCGAATTTCTGATTTCCGATTTCCGATTGGCGATTGTTGAAGCAGGCGCGCACGACGGTCGTTTGGCGAAGGACATTCTCGCCTGGCTGCAGCGGCGGCGGCTCGCGCTGTTTGATAGAATCGAATACTGGATCATCGAGCCGTCGGCGCACCGGCAGGCGTGGCAATGGGAAACGCTAAATGAGTTTGCGCCGTGCGTTCGGTGGGTTACGGACTTTCGCGCGTTCGGGGGAGATTCCTTTGCCGCGCCGGGAAATTCACAATCGACAACCTGCCGCGACAGTGCGCGAGCACGGCGGGTCGGCAATCGGCAATCGCTTCGCGGGGTGATTTTCTCCAACGAGTTGCTGGATGCCATGCCGGTTCATCGCCTCGGCTGGGACGCGCAACGGCGCGAGTGGTTCGAGTGGGGCGTGGCGCTGGACCGTGGGAAATTCGTATGGGTCAGGCTGAGCGGGCGCACCGCGCTCCTCAATCTGCCGTGCGAGTTGCTTGACGTGTTACCGGATGGGTTCACGACCGAAATCTGTCTGGCGGCGGAAGAGTGGTGGCGCGAAGCGGCAGGAGTGTTGAAGCAAGGCAAACTCCTGACACTGGATTACGGTTTGAACGCGGAAGAATTCTTTGCGCCACAACGTGCGAACGGGACCTTGCGCGCCTACCACCGCCATCACCTCGCCGCCGACGTGCTGGCCAATCCCGGCGAGCAGGACCTTACGGCCCACGTGAACTTTACGGCGATTCAGCGAGCGGGCGAAGAAGCGGGCTTGAAAACGGATATGTTTGCGCCACAGACGCAGCTCTTGACCCGCATCGCGCAGCGCGCATGGCAGGCAGGTAGTGATTTCGGGCCGTGGACAAGCGCGCACACGCGCCAGTTTCAGACGCTCACGCACCCGGATCACCTGGGCCGGTCGTTCCGCGTGCTCGTGCAATCCAAATGACAATTCTTAACCGGACTGGGACCGAAAGAAGACGTGGCTGAGCTTGAACTCCGGCAGCTGCCGAAGGATTTCAAGGGCAAAGCGACGGACCTCGAAGATGTTGTTCGACCGGGCGCGGAGGGGAGGATCTGAGTTTTCCGGCTACTATGCCCGTCAAACGCCACCGATCGCATATGGGTGGCTTGGAAATCGGTGGCATGAAAGCTGCCAACGTCACACCCAAACGCTGCCAGGCAGCGACAAAGGAAGATTAGCACTATGAAACAAATTATTGCCATCGCGTGCGGAGGTCTGTTGAGCATCAGTTCGGCGCTTGCCGGAGAACCAAGCCAGGGGGATCAAAAGTGGCTGACAGCCATCGAACAGAAGGTTGCCCAAGGCGACACGAAAATCTCGACGTCGAGCGAAGAGCGCGTGAAATTGCTCAAGGAGTGGGCCGGAACGAAGGGCTACACCGTGGTCGTCACCAAGTGCGACGCCAGCTACCGTGTCGAATTGTCCAAGAGCTTGGCCCAGAAGTAATCAGGCTCATCCGGAATGGGAATTGACCTGCCGCGACAGGCGCGAGGCACGGCGGGCAGTGCGTGTGGGAGGCGGGCGTGGCTACGACATGATCCGTCAGGTGCGAATCTGCCCGTTCCCGAATCCAATCCACTTGTAGCTGGTCAACTCTTCCAGTCCCATCGGCCCGCGCGCCCCGATCTTGTCGGTGCTGATGCCGATCTCCGCGCCCATGCCGAACTCGCCGCCGTCGGTGAAGCGCGTGGAGGCGTTCCAATAAACCGCCGCTGAATCCACCTCCGCGAGGAATTGGCTCGCGCACACCTCGTTGCGCGTCACGATGCTGTCCGAATGCGCCGAGCCGTAGTAGTTGATGTGGTCAATCGCCGCCTTCACGCCGTCCACCACCCGGACGTTGAGGATGTAGTCGTTGTACTCGGTGAACCAGTCCTGCTCGTGGGCGGTTTTGATTGCCGATTGCCGATTGCCGATTGCCGATTGCAACACGCCAAGCGCGGCCTCATCACAGCGCAACTCGACGTGTTTTTCCGCGAGCCTTTTTCCGATGGCGGGCAAAAACTTTTCCGCCACGGCTCGGTCCACCAGCAGCGTTTCCATCGCGTTGCACACTGCCGGCCGTTGGACCTTCGCGTTCATCGTGATGTCCTCAGCCATTTTCAAATCCGCGTCGGCGTCCACGAAGACGTGGCAGACGCCCTTGTAGTGTTTGATGACCGGAACTCGCGAGCAGTCGGCCACGGCGCGGATCAAACCTTCACCGCCGCGGGGCATGCACAAGTCCACGTATTGCGTAAGTGACAGCAGCGCGGGAATCGCCTCGCGGTTGGGCACGGGCACGACTTGGATCGCATGTTCGGGAAATCGCGTGCTCGTCTTGCGGCCCGCCTCGATCATCGTCCGCGCGATGAGCAGGTTTGAATTCAACGCCTCCTTGCCGCCCCGCAGAATTGTGGCGTTGCCGGATTTGAAACAGAGGCTCGCCGCGTCTGCCGTCACGTTGGGGCGCGATTCGTAAATGATGACCACCACGCCAATCGGCGTGGAAATCTTCTGAAGCTTCAGGCCATTGGGCCGCGTGCGTTCATCGAGAATCCGACCCACCGGGTCAGGCAACGCCGCGACCTCACGCAATCCTTTAGCCATCGCGGCAATGCGTTTGTCGTCCAGATTGAGCCGGTCGAGCATCGCGGAGGAGAGGTTCAGCTTCGTGCCGACTTCCATGTCGAGCGCATTGGCCTGCTTGAGGGCATCGGCGTTATTCTCCAGCGCGTCGGCCATGGCGAGGAGACAGGCATTCTTCTCCGCCATCGTCAGCTTGGCGAGTTCGCGCGACGCTGCCTTCGCCTGCTTGGCCAATCGCGTCATTTGCTCCGTCAACGTCATGGCGGAAAGGTAAGCCAAAAAGTGAACGTGGAAAGCGTGAAATCAACCAGCACCCGATACGCGCCCGGCAATTCCAGGCACGCGCAGGGTGCGAGCGCGTCTTTGAAGCCGGCAGAAACCAATGAGCCAAAGCCAGGAAAACACCTCGGCGCTCACAGAGCGCCGCTGCCAAGCGATGGAGGCTATTTCAACCGCTTCACCAGCACCTTGGAGTTACGTCCGCTCTGGTCGTATTTTTCGCGGCGGGCGGGCGGCAGGTCGTTGGGCGAGCCTTCGACGAAGCCGCCCTTGGACTGGAAGTACGTGAACGCCTGCGTGGAAAGCGTGAGGAGGTCGTTCAGGCCCGCCTCGCGCGCCTTGTTCTCGATGAATTGAATGAGCTTTCGCCCGATGCCCTGGTTTTCGTGCGAGGGATTGACGTAGAGGGAGGCGAGTTCGCCTTTGCCGTGTTCGGAATAGGTGTGCAATGCCACGCAGGCCACGGGGTTTTTATCAATCTCAAAAATGAAATAATCGCCCAAATTCTTTTCAATGCTCGCGCGGGTGCGCTTGAGCAGTTCATCCGATTGCACGGCGTTTTGCGTTAAAAGTTGGATCGCCCGCACGTCTTTTTTCTTGGCCGGTCGGATTTGTTGATACTCATTGGCGTAAATGAGCGTGCCGATGCCTTCGTTGGAAAACACTTCGGCGAGCAACCCCTCGTCCACGCTGCCGTTGATGACGTGGACGCGCGGCACGCCGGCGCGACACGCGGCGGCGGCATGGTGCGCCTTGGAAACCATTTCCGCCCGGAAATCACACTTGTTCTTTTCCAGCAACGCATCGAGATCGCCCGCGAGCATCTGGCGGATGAGTTTGCCTTGGCAGAACAAACCGTCCGTCGGCGTGATGAAGATGAGTTTGACGGCTTTGAGCGCGTCGGCCACGGCGACCGCGACGTTGTCCGAGTTCACGCGATACGTTTTGCCGTCGCCGTCAAAGCCCAGCGGTGGAATTACGGGCACGACGCCTTGCGAAAGCAAGGTTTGCAGCAGCTCCACATCCACGCGCTCAACCTTGCCGGTGAACAGGTGGTCCACGCCCTGAATGATCCCCATCGGGTGCGCAATGATGGCGTTGGTGGACGCGGCGCGCAGGTCGTTGGCCGAGAGGCCTTCGAGGATTTCATGCGTGAGCCGGTTGGCGCCGGTGAGGGCGAGTTTGAGTGTGGCGATGTCCGTCACGCCAGCACCATCAAGGTCAGATGGTTTGATTTTCTGTTCGGCGGCCAGCGCCTTGATTTGCGCGGACGCGCCGTGGACGAGCACCACGCGGATGTTCAGCGAGCGCAACACCGCGACATCGAGCAGGATGTTGGCGAAGTTTTCGTCCGTGACGATGGCGCCATCCACGCTGATGATGAACGTCTTTTCGCGGAAGCGCGGAATGTATTGCAGGATGCCCCGCAGGTCGGTTGGTTTCACGTTGGCTCGTCGCTCGGTTGTTCAGTTCGCAAGCGCGTATTCATTTCGCGCGCGTTGGAAAGATAACTATACCGTCTGCGTTTGGATTGAAACTCAATTTTTGCCGGATCACGCGCACCTGAGCGCGGCCGTTGTGAGGCGACGAACTGCATTGACACTCATGCGTTGATGGAAGTATGAGTTGAACGCGGTTGGAATGGCATCGGTTTGTCGGGTAGCGAGTGGGTCACATGAGCACGAAGCATTATTCTGGTCCAGCCAAAGCCAGCGCCGGTCGCCGCCGGGAACGAAGCGCTGGCGCGGAGTTGTTTTCGGAGGACGCCTGGAAGGCGATTGGCCAAAGCCTCAAGTTCTCCGGGCGGGAACTGGAAATCGTCCGGGGCATCTTCGAGGATCGGACGGAATACACCATTGCCGCCGACCTCAATATCTCGCCTCACACCGTTCATACGCACGTTGACCGTCTTCATCACAAGCTTCACGTCGCGAATCGGGTGCAGCTTGTGTTGCGCGTGACGGAGACGTTCCTCAGCCTGACGCTGTCGCCGCAAACGAACTTGCCCCCGATTTGCGCGAACTGGCAGGTTGGAGTGTGCCCATTGGCGCGGGCAAACGGTTGACTTCTCCTTGAGGGACGTTGGTCAGCAATTCTCATTATGGCCCAGATCGGGATGCCGGATGAGGGCATCCGGCCTTCAAGACGGCGGTTTTGTGGGGATGTCGGCCGGGTGCCCTCACCCGGCGGGGGTTGACAGGGCTAAAATGAGAATCGCTGGACGGTTGACACGCGATTGTGATTAAGCAGTCTTCGGTACCGCGTTCGGCACAGTTTTCAGCCAGGTGCGGTGTTTTTTCGACCGGTTCAAGGCAAATGCAGGCGTCGGCTGTACAGCCGACTGGACATCGAAGAGACTGTTGGGGTAAAAAAATGTTGGCGTAGTGCAGGTCGTATCGAATAACAACTCAGATACCATGCAGCGACACCAAACATTCAGTCACGCTGGCCCACTTGATATTTCCGGCGCCGAGGATGCGTGTGGCGGGTCGGACGCGAATCGGAGGCAGCGCTGCGCAGTTTTTCACCCGCAAGGATCAGAACATCATTCACCTCATGTTTAACTCACCAAACAAATTCAACCTATGAAAATTCAACGAAAATATTGTGACGGGACAATCTGCCAACCCTCGGCGGGAGATCGTTTGCCGGGATGCAGCCGGTTCGGGTTGCGACTTGTCCTTGGTTTCACCGCCCTGTTGTGGTGGGCGGCATTATCGGAGTTGGCGCAGGCGCAACAACAATATGATTTTGGTGATGCGCCGGCGGTGTATCCCACGCTCCTGGCCAACGGCGGAGCATATCATCTTATCGGTCCGGTGTTCATGGGCCCGCTGATAGATGCCGAACCGGATGGACAACCTTCGCCCGGCGCGGATGGCGACGATTTGAATCCGCCCATGGCCATGGACGATGAAGACGGCGTGTTTTTCAACGCGGCGTTCATTTCCGGCGTGCCGGGATCGGTCACGGTTATCAGCAGCCTCCAAGGTAGCATCTTGCAGGGCTGGGTGGACTTCAACGGCGATGGAGATTGGGCGGATGCCGGCGAGCAAATCGTCAAGAACTATGTCATGAATGCCGGCTCCAATGTCGTTCCCTACGTTACGCCGGTGTTTCAGGTCGGCAGCACGGGGGCGGTCACGTACGCCCGGTTTCGGTTGTCCACGCAACAGAATCTGGGTTACGCGGGGCAGTGCGCCACGGGTGAGGTGGAGGATTACAAGGTGAAACTTTCGCCGCTCAAGTGGGTGCAACGACCCGATCTGACCACCAACGGCGTGGATGTTTACAACGGCGGGATTCAACTGGCGGACGATTTCCTCTGCACCCAGACCGGACCGATAACCGACATCCACGTCTGGGGTTCGTTTAAGGATGACTTTGAGGGAGTGCCGCCAGCGGTTCTTTCCAACATGGCATTCATGGTCACGATCTACTCGGACGTGGCGACCAACGTCAACAACCCGTACAGCCATCCGGGCGATTTGAAATGGCAAAGGGTATTTGGTCCCGGCCAGTATCAGGCAGGGCTTGTCACAAACATCCCGCCGCCAGGGGAATGGTGGCACGGGCCTCAGCCTCAGCCTCCGGGACTCTGGCAGCATCCCGGTGACTTTTACTGCTACCAATTCGATTTCTACATTGATAGGACCAACGCGTTCTCACAGACAAAGAGCAACATCTACTGGTTGAGCGTCCAATGCGTGCAACAGCCGGGGGCATATTACTATGGCTGGAAATCCACCTATCTGACCAATCGTTGGAATGATGACGCGGTCTGGTTGGATCAGTTCGTCCAGCCGGCGGTTTGGCGCGAATTGCGTTATCGCGACGGCCATCCGTACGCGAATCCGACAAACCAATCGTTGGACTTGTCCTTCGCCATCTCCACCGAGCAGGAGGAGGAAATCCTTTACGACTTCGGTGACGCGCCAGACGGAGCGCTGGGCACGGGGCCGGGAGATTACCAGACCAGGCAGGCCGACGGCGGTGCCTACCACACCATCGTCGCCGGAGCTCCGTATTTCGACGACGGCACCCAGACCGATCAACCCGACGCCGAACCGGACGGACAGCCCAACGCCACTGCCACAGGTGACGACCTCAATGGGGCCAAGCCGGACGACGAGGACGGAGTCGTCATTCCTGTGCTGACTTCCGGTCAACCCGGCACGGTTAACATGACTGTGGCTGGCGGTGCTGGCGGTGGCTTCGTGGATGCCTGGATTGACTTCAATGCTGACGGCGATTGGCTTGATGCGGGAGAGCAAATCTGGAGCGGCTGGCTGGTGGCAGGGCCAAACGCCATTGGTTTCGCCGTCCCGCCGGGTGCGGCTATCGGCCAGACGTTCGCCCGGTTCCGCATCAACAGCGTGGCCGCCGGTCTCCTGCCCACGGGCGGACCGGCTCAGGACGGCGAAGTGGAGGATCACGCGGTGACCATCGAAGGGGAGCCGCAGTTGGATTTCGGCGACGCGCCCGATCCGGCGTATCCAACGCTACTGGTTAACAACGGCGCGCGGCATGTGATCGGTCAGTTGTTCATGGGCGCCTCGGTGGATGCCGAGCTGAACGGCCAGCCCGATCCGAACGCGCTGGGCGATGACAACAACGGTGTGCCGGACGACGAGGACGGCGTAGTGTTCACCACCGCGCTGATTTCCGGTGTGCCCGCCAAAGTGAGAGTGATCGCCAGCGCACCGGGAGTGCTTCAAGGCTGGATTGACTGGAATCGCGATGGCTCCTGGGCCGGGGCAAACGAGCAGGTCATCGTCAACAAGGCCGTTGTTGCCGGCGTCAACACGATTCAATTCTCCGTGCCGAACAATCTGCCGGCGGGCAAGACCTTCGCCCGCTTCCGCCTTAGCAGCATCAACGGCCTGTCCTACGCGGGACCTGCCCCGGACGGCGAAGTGGAAGATTACGAGGTGACCCTGTATCCGCTCAAATGGCTGCAACCGCCGGAGCAAGGGAGTGAGGGTGTGGATGTGAGCAATGGCACACCGTTGGCGGATGATTTCATCTGCACGGAAAGCGGGCCGATCACCGATGTTCACATCTGGGGCTCGTTCCTCAATGACCTTCTGCCGGCGGGCGGGCCGGGGAGCATGACGCTCACCCTGACCATCTACTCGGATGTGCCCGGTCCGGGCTATAGCCATCCAGGCCTGCAACTCTGGTCGCAAACCTTCAGCCCCAACCAATATCAGGCGGCGAACAACATGCACACCACCGAATGGTGGCACAACCCGGCGGTGCTGCCGCCCAACAACTGGATGTTCCCCGGTGACACGAACATGTACCAGTTCGACTTCTACATAGATCCGTCCAACGCGTTCACACAACATGTGAACACCATCTACTGGCTCTGCGTCAGCAACGCTGCAACAGGTGGAGCAAACTTCTCGTTCGGGTGGAAGACCACCCCGACTGGATACGCGCCCGACGACGCCTGCTGGCTGGATCTGGCCGCTGGTGGAGTCTGGAAACCGCTGGTCTATGGCGGCAACCACCCGCGCAACGGTCAATCCATGGACTTGGCCTTTGCCCTCTCTGGCGCGGAGTCACTCTTCGATCTGGACTTCGGCGACGCGCCAAGTCCGTATCCGACACTGTTGCCCAATGGCGCGCGGCACTTCGCGGTGCCGGGCTTCTACTTGGGACTGGCCGAAGATACGGAAGCCAATGGCCAGCCGCATCCGCAGGCGCTGGGCGACGACCTCAACGGTGTGCCGGACGACGAGGATGGCGTCGTCTTTGCACCGCCCTTGTTGGCTGGAACCCAAGCTTGTGTGAACGTGACGTTGACCGGCCCGAGTGGCTTGCTCGACGCTTGGGTGGACTTCAACAATAACGGCATCTGGGGTGACGTTCTTGGCGAGCAGATCTTTGCCAGCCAGATTCTGGTCAGCGGACTCAATTCCAACCTGTGCTTCAACGTGCCCACCAACGCGGTGCTGGGAACGAACTTCGCCCGCTTCCGCCTCAGCAGCGCGGGCGGCTTGTCGCCTTCCGGTCTGGCTCAGGACGGCGAGGTGGAGGATTACCAGGTCGTCATCCAACAGCGGGTGCCGGTGACGAATATCGTGATCACGAACATTGTGGTGACTAATCTTGTGGCTGGCACCAACGTTGTGCTCCTCCAATGGAACGCCCAGAGTGGCGTCCAGTATCAGATGCAGGCCGTGGCTACCTTCAGCAATGCGCCTCCGTTCTTGTGGAACGACGTTGGGCCGGTGTTTATCGGGCCCGCCAACGCATACGTGGAAACGAATTCGCCGACGCTCGAACGCTACTATCGAGTCAAGGTGCCGCATGTTTGGCCGTAAATGATTGCCTGAAATGATTGCCTGAAGAGTGCAAGGCGGTGGCGAAGACGCGTTGGTCCCCGCGCGTCAGACGATGAGGGCCTGGCAAAGAACCAGGCCCTCGATCGTTTTGATTTCTGGAACGCCTGGCGCGGGCGACTGGGTCAACCTTTGAGCGCAGTTTGCAACGCCCGCAAGCAACGCTCGTTTTCCGCCACCGTGCCCACGGTGATGCGCACCCACTCGCCCAGTTGATAGCCGCCCATGGGACGGACAACTACGCCCTGCTTCTGCATCGCCGCGAACACCCGCTGGCCCTCGCCGACGCGAACCAAAACAAAATTTGCCGACGACGGGATGAATTCGAGTTTCATCCGTCGGAACGCATCGGAGAAGAATTTCAGGCCGCGAACATTGTTGTCACGCGTGCGGCGAACGTGCCCGGCGTCGTCGAGAGCGGCAAGCGCACCGGCTTGCGCGACGGAATTGATGTTGAACGGTTGCCGGACTTTTTCGAGTAAACCTACCAGATCGGGATGACCGATGCCGTAGCCGATACGCAATCCAGCCAGGCCGAAGATTTTTGAAAACGTCCGCATCAGCAGCAGGTTCGGTTTCTCCCCGCGCGGAATCGGCGCCACAAAATCCACCGGGTCATCGAGGAACTCGACGTAAGCCTCGTCCAACGCCAGCAGAACGTTCCCCGGCAATTGTTCGACGAAGCGCGTCAGCTCATCTCGCGTCACGACCGTGCCGGTGGGGTTGTTTGGGTTGGCAACAAATACCACGCGCGTTTGCGGCGTGATGGCTTGGAGCATCGCCGGCAAATCGTGCCCGTAATTTTTCGCCGGCACGGTGATCAGGTTCGCGCCAAACAATTTGGCAACCAGCGGATAAACGACGAAACAATACTGCGACACGACCACATCCACGCCGGGCGCCATATAGGCATGACCGACGAACTCGATGATCTCGTTCGAGCCGTTGCCGAGAATCAGATTGGCCGGTTGCACGCCGAGCTTTTGGGCCAGTCGTTGCTTCAAGTAATAAGCGTTGCCGTCCGGATAAAGGTTGAGGCGGCCTAACATCAGTGCGGCGGGCGAGGGCCCAAGCGGGTTTTCGTTCGACGCCAGCTTGATGACGTCTGCGGCGGGCTGGCCGAGTTCGCGCGCGACTTCCTCAATGGGCCGGCCCGGTTGGTAGGTGGGCAAGTCTTTGAGCGACGTGTTGATCGGAGTTGGGATTGGCATTTAGAGTGATTCCAGAGATGGTTGCACGTTCACATTCTTGGCCACAGGGTCGCGGAGGGACAAGTTTTTTCTCGCGGCGCGACGATGAAGACACCCTGAATGGAAGTGCTCAGGAAAGGCAGAATGAAGAAGGACGAACGAGAAAGGAAAACCAGCGAGGGTCAGGTGCTTTTCTATATTCTACATGCGTCCTGCCTCATTTCCTATCCCCCGGCAGTTTCTCACCGGCACCGGGATAGAGCATGTGATAGGCAATCGCCTGCACGCCCACAATGGCCGCCACGCCCAGAACGTCGTGTGCGCTCGAACCGCGCGACACGTCGGCGGCGGGCCGGTTGAGTCCGAGTAAAATGTTGCCGTAGGCGTTCGCGCGCGAGAGATGGCGCACGAGTTTGCTCGCGATGTTCCCGGAGTTGAGGTCGGGAAAAATCAGCACGTTGGCATTGCCCGCGACCTTCGCGCCGCTCGATTTGCGCGCGGCGATTTCCGGCACCAGCGCGGCGTCCGCCTGCAACTCGCCGTCGAAGTCGGCTTCGATCAGTTTCTTCGCGGCCTTGTGCCGGGCAAGCGCCGTGGCGGCCTGCACTTTGCCGATGGACGGATGCGTGACGTTGCCTTTGGTCGAAAACGAAAGCAGCGCGACGCGCGGTCGTGTGTGGAGGAGGTGTCGCGCGAATTGCGCCGTGTCCACCGCGATCTCCGCGAGTTGCTCGACCGTCGGGTCGGCGATCACGCCGCAGTCCGCCATGAACAGCACGCCGTTTTCGCCGAAGCGCGGGTCTTCGACTTCCATGACCATGCAACTGGACGCGACGGTGGCCTGGGGCGCGACCTTGAAGATTTGAAACAGCGGCCGCAGCACGGCGCCAGTGGCGTGGGTCGTGCCCGACACCAACCCGTCGGCCTGGTGCATGGCCACCATCATCGCGCCGAAAAAATTCGGCTGGAGCAGCGCCGCGCGGGCTTCCGTGCGTTTGATGCCTTTGCCACGCCGCAGCGCCACGAAGCGGCGGGTGAAGTTTTCCAGCTCCTCGCTCCCAGCGGGATTGATGACGCGAATGCCTTTGAGCGGAATGTTTAACGCCGCGGCGGCTTCCTTCACCTTCGTGCGGTCGCCGAGCAAGATGGGTGCGCCCAACCGCAGCGCGTGAAACTGTCGCGCCGCCTGCAAGACGCGCGGCTCCGTGCCTTCCGGGAAAACGATCCGTTTTGGATGGCGTTGCAATTTTTCGATGACGGTTCCAATGAAGCGCATGGAGTACAGGGTAGCGGGTGACGGCGAAACTGCAATAGTCGCGTGCGACGGTTGGCGGTACAGTTTGACCTCCCAATCAAAGGGTGTGGCCCTTTTGCCTCATGGGAAAATGACACCGAGCGGGGAAGGGATTTGAATCGGCTGCGAGGCACAGGCGCGCATTGACTCGACCCGCGTGCATGGATATTCTCATCCCGCGAATTGGGAATACCAAATGTTGGAAGTCATTGAAAAACTTTTGATTCTGCAGGATCGCGACCGGGCCATCCGGCACTTGCAAGGCGAACTGGCGCAGATTGAGCCGGAACGGGTGACGTTCAAGGCCAGGGTCGTCAATGCACAGTCCCGGCTGGAAGCGGTTAAACAGCGCGTGAAGCAACTTGAATCGGATCGCAAGCAGCTGGAACTGGACGTCGAGTCAAAAAAGGAACAGATCGCGCGGTACGCCAACCAGCAACTCCAGACGCGTAAGAACGAGGAATATCGCGCGCTGGCCCACGAGATAGACACGTGCAAGGCCGACGTCACAAAGATTGAGGATCAGGAAATCGAGTTGATGGAACAGTCCGAGCAGGGGCAGAAGGAAGTGGCCGCCATCACTCGCGAATCCGACGACGCGAAGAAGCTTGCCGATGAACTGGTGGGGAAGCTCGGCGAGCGCGAGCAGAATTTGCGGAAAGAACTGACGGAGTTGCAAGCCAACCGCGAGGAACTGGCGGCGGCGGTGGACTCCGGCGTCCGCGCCCGCTACGAGCGGTTGGTGAAGAGCAAAGGCGAGAACGTCGTCGTGGGCGTGCAGCATGGTGTGTGCGGCGGTTGCCATATGAAATTGCCGCCGCAAATCGTCGTGGCCTGCCAGGGACAGCAGGAAGTGGTATCTTGCCCGAATTGCGGCCGGGTTCTTTACTACACGCGGGACATGGTTCTGGCGGTGGCGGAGTGACGGGACATTCAAAACTCGAAGGCCGAAATCCGAAGGCAGCCCGAATTTCAATCTCCCCGTTTAAGGTTGCAAAACTCTGTTTTGGCATTTGCTTTTCGGGCTTCGGGATTTGGTCTTCGGATTTTGCCACGCTTGTCACCCTATGGGATTTCGGCTAGAGTTACTCCAGTTTTGGAAGGGCGGAGAATCGCTCCTGGCGCAAGTTGGGGGAGGAAAGTCCGAACTCCATAGGGCGCGATGCCGCGTAACCCAAGCTCGCACAAGTTGGGATGCACGCGGGCGGCGACGCCGTGAGGCGTCCCGACGGACAGTGCCACAGAAAACAAACCGCCCGGGTCTCGCAAGAGGCGCGGGTAAGGGTGAAAAGGTGGTGTAAGAGACCACCGCTCGCCGGGTAATCGGCGGGGCACGGAAAACCCCATCGGGTGCAAGGCCAAATAGGAAACCGGGGAGCGGCCCGCTCCGCGCTTCGCGAAAGCAAAGCAGGTTTCGGGTACTGGCTGCTGAGACAAATGATTCTCTCCGTTCCGGCGCGAGCCGGGCGAAGACAGAATTCGGCTTACAGCCCTTCCAAAACCATTTCTGTCTCTCAGGCGCCGCAATTGTGGCGCGATCTGCCTTACGACTTGGCCCCCAAGCGACGGTCAACGGTCGTGATCATCTTTTCGAGCTTATCCAGCGCCTCTCTTTCGCCCTTCAGTTCGAGCAATGGTTTCAATTCAGAACTAATCTGCGCAAAGTTCAGCTTCCCGTGCTGGCGGGTCAATACGGTTTCCACATCGGCCCAATCGCGATTACGGCCAGCAAACGCCTTATGCGCTACCAAGTCCTCAGCCGAACAGGTGAGCAGTGAGCCAGTTGTCCCCCAGCGCCAGGCCGAAGAACGCTGGACACTCCGCTCCTCGAACGGAAGCCCACCCAAGGCCACGTCCACGCCC
>JALOTT010000480.1 GCA_025457745.1 Verrucomicrobiota bacterium | reverse complement strand
CGCAAAACGCTCCAACCGGGCGCGTTTGACCCGCCGCCGGGGGAAATACAATTGCTGCAACGCACGTTCCACCCAGACATCAATCGGGAAGGCGGCATCAAATCCACACGAAAAGAGCAGGGTGCAGTCGGCGATTTTGCGGCCCACGCCGGGGCAGCGCATGAGTTCCTCGCGGGCGGTTTCCAGCGGTAGCGCTTGCAGCCTCGTCAGATTCAGTTCGCCGGCCGCGACCATCCGGGCGGCGGCGTGGAGGTATTTGGCGCGGAAACCGATCTTGCAGGCGCGCAGTTCCGATTCGGCGGCAGCGGCAAGGCGCTCTGCGGTGGGGAAAGCGAAATGCACCGTAGCGGCTTCCCGACCGAGCGCCGCCATTTGATGGGGACTTGATTGGCGGCGCTCTGCCGAGAGGCCGCTACGCACAGGTTCCCCAAACCGCTCGCACAGCAGCTCGACGCATTGCTGAATCTGCACGATTTGTTTCGTGGAACTGAGAATAAAGCTGGCCAGGCATTCCCACGGATCCTGCCGCAGCAGGCGCAGTCCCGGACAATGCTCCATCGCGATGTGCATAGGTTCGTCACCCGGGGGGAAAGTTGCCAACGCGCTGGCGTGGTCGTCGTGCAATCGCAGGTAACTCGCAAGCCAGTCCCAGTCGGGCTGAGGAAATTCCGTGGTGGCCTCAATAAAGGAACAGGGTGAGCAATCAGCATCCAGTGAAGTGGTCTGCCGCAGTCTCACCCAGCGACCGTGAACGATGCCTTCCCATCCTTCCGCAGTTTGGGGTCCCGGGTTTGCGCGATCCGGGAGGCCGCCTGAGGGCGGAACTCCCAACGAGATTCCCCGCCAGCGAAACGCCTGTCCGCTGGTCAATGTTGCGGCCAGGTTGTAATCGCGGACTGGAAAGCGCGCCGTGGTTTCCATGATTGCTGTCCGCCGCGCGCAGGCCGGTGTAGGATGCTTAATAAGTGACCACCGAGCGGACCGGGAATCCCTGCAGCTTCTCGCGGCCGTTGAGGAATCGCAACTCGATCAAAAAGGAGAACTCCAGAATCTCCGCGCCGAGCTTGCGGACCAGCGCGGCGGCGGCGGCGGCAGTGCCGCCGGTCGCGAGCAAATCGTCAATCAGGATGACGCGTTCGCCGGCCTTGAGCGCATCAGTGTGGACGGCCACGGTGGACACGCCGTATTCGAGGGCGTAGTCCTGCTCGTGCGTCGTGTAGGGCAGCTTGCCCTTTTTGCGGATTGGCACAAAGCCCGCCTTGAGTTGCACGGCGGCGGCGGCGGCAAAGATGAAACCGCGCGCGTCAATGCCCACCACGGCATCCACCGAGCCGGGCTTGAACGGCTTGCACAGTTCGGCGATGGCACCATTGAAGAGCCGGGCGTCCGCCAGCACCGGCGTGATGTCTTTGAACTGGATGCCCGGCTTGGGAAAGTCCGGAATGTTGCGAATGGCCGCCTCGATCTCGTTGGCGGTGGGCGCGGGTAAACTCATGGGCCAATCTTGGGCTCAGACTTTCGTCGTCTCAAGCTTTTCAAATGGCGCAATCGGATTGACTGCCGGGTCGCACGGGCGTTCAGACAATAAAACCGATGAGTTGGGCGGGGTCATCCAAGTAGCGAACGTTGTTTACGTGGGAGTGAGTGCGGGTTGAACTACTGGGCCAACCGGCAAAGGCAGGAGAGCCGCGAGGCGGTTGAGATTTCAGCGCAGGGCGGGGACGTCGCCAGCCGGGCCGGCATAAAGGCTGCCACCCACGCCAAGCAATAATCATTGTTTGGCACGAACATGCCCTTGGTTGGCAAAACAGTGTCATTTTGGCGTCAAAATGGCCCAATTATGTCGGAACGGCGGACTGTTTGAGGACAAACACAGAAGCTCCGTTGACAGGGCCGGTTTCATTCCTACACTGGCCGACCCCGACCGGAGCGGGCGCATTCAACCATGCGTTCTGAGGTCGTTGGAAGGGATGTGACATTGAATGACTGAGATTAAACTCAAGAAAGGCGAACCGATCGAACGCGCGCTGCGCCGGCTGAAGAAACGGCTGGATCGCGAGGGCACGCTTCGCACCGTCCGCGCGAAACGCAGCTATGAAAAGCCCAGCGAAGTGCGGCGACGCAAGGAAAAGGTCTCGCGCTTCTCCGCCATGCTGGCCCGTCGCTACGCCGACTAGTCACATTTTTTGGTTTTCCAACCGGGCATCGTCGCAAGACGGTGCCCGTTTTTTTGGCGGCAGGAGGAGAGAAACCAAATCCGAAATCCGAATCCTCGAATACCGAAGTAAGGCCGAAGGCCGAAATGGCGGTGCGCGCACGAGCGAGCGGGCCATGGAGGGACGCTCCTTCGGGCTTCGGAACTCGATTTTCGGCTTTGCGTCGGCTCGTTGTTGATTTGAAAACCTTCAACTTCCAACCCGCATCCCATTCGTGTATCCCATGACGCAACATGTATTCACTCTCGACCTGCTGGAACTCGCATCGGCACACCGACGGGCGCGCGATGTTGCGCGAAATTCGCGAGCTCGGCTTTGAATACGCCGAGTTGAGCCACGGCACGCGCATCAGCCTGGTGCCGGGCATTCTGGAGGCGGTGGGGGCGGGCGAGATCAAGATTTCCACGCTGCACAATTTCTGTCCGCTGCCGATGGGCGTGAACGGTTCCGCGCCGAACCTCTACAAGTTTTCCGCCGAACGCGACCGGGAGCGCGAGCTGGCGATGCGTTACACGCTCAAGACGCTGGAGTTTGCCGAGCGGGTTCAAGCACCGCTCGTCGTGCTGCACATGGGCTGCATCGAGATGAAGGATTACAACGACAAGCTGCTCGGCATGGTGGCGGACGGACAGAACGGGTCGCCCAAATACCAGACGCTGTGTGCGGAGGTGGACGGGAAACGGGAGGCGAAGAAAGGGCCGTTCGTGGCCCGGGCGTATGAATTCCTGAAACAACTGGTGCCCGAGGCCGAAAAGCGCGGCGTGCGGCTGGGTATTGAAAACCGGCAGGCGTTGGAGGAGATCCCCAT
>JALOTT010000479.1 GCA_025457745.1 Verrucomicrobiota bacterium | reverse complement strand
TCCGCAACGGGATACAGCGGGCGGGCGGCCCGACTGACCGGCGCGATCAGCCCGGCGGCGATCAGCCGTTCCAATGCCTCGTGTGTGGACCGGTCCAGCACTTCGATTTGGACGGGCGAAACGCTGTCCAGGTCAGCGCACAGTTCGGCGTGCAATCGCTCCAGCTGCGGCCGGCAGGCTGCCGCCTGCCCCTCAACCACCACGTAAAGCACGGAGTGAGATCCTTCGCTCGGAAAGCGTTCCTCGCAGGCCACCAGCGCCGCGCCCAGTTGCTGTCGCGCCGCCTCGGCGAACGCGCGCGGCCGGTCGGCAGGTTTTGCCAATTTCAAATTGAAGACGGGGGATTGAAGACCGCTGGCAAGCGCCGGCTTGGGTGCCTCGCCAAGCAACTGGTTGAGCCGGCTCAGGAACGCCTGGCCGCCACTTCGCAGCGGGATCGCATCCAGGTCGCCGCGCCGGTCCAGCACGCCGTCCGCCAGCGCCTGCTTGTTGGCCAGCGTCTCCAACATGCCGTGCTCGATGGTCTTCTCGGCCACCAGATTGATCACCGTCACGGAACGCGTCTGGTGCTTGCGCCAGGCGCGCGCAATGCGTTGTTCGAGCTTGGCAGGATTCCACGGCAAATCACAGTTCACGACCACGCTCGCATTTTGCAGATTCAAACCCGTCGACCCGGAATCGGTGCTCAGGAAGACGCGACAGTTCGGATCGCTCTTGAACGCGTTGATTTCCCCGCGCCGTCGCTTCTGTGGCACCGAACCGGTGTGCCACGCGTGGCCGATCTTCAACCGTTGGCACAGATCGCGCACCAGTTCGAGCATCCGTTCCCATTCGGAGAAGATGATGACCTTCACGCCCTCGTTTTCGCGGCATTCCTCGATGATCTTTTCCAGCTCCGCCAGCTTTGGACAGTCGCGCTCCTTGGGATCAAGAATGTAGGTCGTGTCGCACACCATCCGCATCATGGCAAGATGCATCATCAGGCGGTCCTGCTCCTGCTTGGTCAGCGGACGACGCTTCGCGATGGAAGCCAGTCGCGCGACCACCGCCCGATGATCGTCATAGACGGCCTGCTGTTTGGGCGTGAGATTGACAAAATGCTGGCGATCGGTGCGGTCGGGCAGTTCCGTCTCCACGTCGCTCTTGCGGCGACGCAGCATGTAGGGTGCGATGCGCTCGTGCAGCGCGCCGAGATCACGGTAGCCGCACGGCCGCCCGCGCTCGTCGAACCGGTAGAATTCCCGGTTGAAGCGGAACAACGGCCCGAGGGCTCGTGGTTCGAGGAAATCCATCAGCGAGTACAGTTCGTCAATCCGGTTCTCCACCGGCGTGCCGGTGAGAACAAAAGCGTAGCGGCTGTCAAGCCGCTTGACCGCCTGCGAGGTCTTGGCGCTCCAATTCTTGATGCGTTGGGCCTCGTCCAGCACCACCACGTCCGGTCGGAAACGCGCGTTGACCTCCAGCGAGTCGCGAATCATCTGCTCGTAGTTGACCACGGTGAAGAATGTGCCGGCGTCGTAGGCCGCGCGACGCGACGCCATCCCGCCATAGACAAGCCGCGTCGGCAGGTCGGTGAACTGCCGGATTTGCTCCTCCCACTCGCCCTTGAGGGAGGCGGGCGTGACCACGAGCACGCGCGCGGCGCGGCCCAACCGCTTGAGCAATGCGCAGGCGGCGATGGCCTGAATCGTCTTGCCGAGGCCCATTTCATCGGCGAGCAAGGCCCGTTCGGTGAAAGCGAGGTGCAGCATGCCTTCACGCTGGTAGGGAAACAGCGGCACGCGCGTCTCGTACAGGGGCCATTCGCCGCTTTGGACCTTGAGTTCATACTCGTGGCGCAATTCCTTCCGCTCGGCCCGATGCAGGCGTTCCTCGATCCAGGGAACGATTTCCTGGGAAAGTCGCAATTCCGGCAGGCTGGCCCGACTCAGTTTATCCAGTTCCGCCAGCGCTTCATCCACAGGCGCGCCGGTCAGGCGTCCGTCATCGGCGAACCACTTCCGCACCGCCGCAGGCAGCTGATCCAACCCGCGCTCGACGCGGGGCGTGCCCGCCCTGTCATCGGGCACCACATCCACACGCGGTGACCCATCCTTCACCGCGCGGGCAAACAGCCGCCTGAACCGCGCTTCGAGGTGGAGCAATACCGCCTCGACATGCTTGCAGGTGCCGAGCCCGTTCTTGCGGAAATCCTGGCAATTACAGGCAAACTGCCGCGCCGCCACATCGCGGATCTCAACGGCGTAGGTCAAGCCGCTGCCCGAATTGACAGAAAACGTGGAGAACACGGGAAACCGCGCGTCGCGGTTTCGTATGACAAAGCTCTCCGCGCGCGCTCGCAGGCGGCGGCGATTGATGCCGCGCGGCAATCAAGGAAAGAGCCGCGAGTCAGCGGGATGTCAAACAGCTGGATTTCACCGGGGCGGATCCCGGCGCAGACCCTGGGGGCGCGCCGCAGGGAGTTCTGGCACGCGGTGTCATTCAGGGCGAAGCGGGGTGGGAATCGCCGCAAAAGCCATCACTGGCCCGGCTGCGTGAAGACCATAAGGTCGCAGCCGGCAACGGTCCTCAATCTGCATGGCAATAGCCGCGTTTGAGTCTGTTGTTCGTGACGTTGTGTCCAGCCGGCTCTCGGAGCGGAAGGGGGCGAACGGGTGGGACACAAGCTTCAGCGATGAGGACGCGTGCAGGGCAAGCTCCCCCAAAAGTCCGCTGCCGCTTTCGTGGGCCCGAATCAACCCTTCGCCGACTCCGACAAGGCCCCTCGAACAAGCGTGCGAATGGCCCAGGTTTTGGTCTCGCGAGCCGTAGCCTCATCCACGCGAAGGACATCACGAAACACAATCATCGACTCCGTGCCAAAGATGAGCGAAAGCGCCAAACACAATCGTTTGTAGTCGGAGTTGCTTAGTTTCTTGCGTGCCGGCTCCAGCGCCGCCTCGATGAGCAGCAATCGCCGGTTCTGACGCGGCGGGACGCTTTCATCCTTCGGGTCCCGGTTGACTGAATTCGCCAGCATCACCCGCAGTTGCGCTTCATTGGCATAGGAACTCCGATGCATGGCGGCTTCCGCTTCCAGCAACCGCTCCTCGGGATCGGTGCTCTTGCTTCCTGCCAGCGCTTGCGTGGAGATCGCCACAGCCTCATCCACTGCCGCTTCGTTGAGCAACGCGTCGACACTGCGGAAGTAGCGGTAGGCCGTCGGCCGCGAGACCAGCGCTTCCTTGGCCACTTCCTCCATGCCTGGCACGCGCCCTTGCTTCATCAGGCGGCTGGCGGCCGCCAGGAGATCCTTGCGCGTGCGCAACTCCTGATTGCTGCGCGCTTTGACCTTGGGCTTCTTCATTGTGCACCAGGGAGTTGCTGGAGCATGGCCATCATGTCCATCCACACTTGTTCCTTTTGGATCTGCCCCTGGTCGGAGAATTCAACGACATGGAGCAGCCGGAATGACAGGGGACGATTTTTCCCCTCGATGCCGAAGGGGCACCCCGGCGCACGGCCCTCCCAGAGCGATTCGTCCACCATGAAGTTATCGCCGTAAAGCCGGCACAAGGACTTCACCTTTCCCTCGGAGAGGTCCGCAAACATTTTCTCGTAGAAAGACCGGATGGCATCGCGATTCTGCGTCGGGCCGGTCGGATACCCTACAATGTCGTGCGTGGCTCCCGGCGCCAACGTCGCCAGCACGCCGGCGACGTCATCCTTCGCTTCATAGCCAAAATGTTCATCGATCCTTTGATCCATCTGTTGTGGTGTAAGTTTCATCGCTGTGGTGTTTGTGGGGTCGCCTGGGGTTCGCCGTGTTTGATGTCCATCATCGCCAGTCATCCAGGACGTAGACGTCAGGACGACTGTATCCCGAATCGTTCGCTTTGTGCATGGCGATGCCCACGATGTCTGTGCGGAAACCGTGCGCGATCATTCGCTGGTAAGCGTCGTGACGGGCCATGTTGATGCCAGCCTCCAGTCGCGTCAGATTGCAGGTGCCGGCGAAGTCCCCGCAGGCCGTGAGCAGGAGTTGGAAGGCGTTTGCGGTCCGCGCCGCAGCGAACTTCACATAGGCGGTGCCGTAACCGTGTCCCCCAGCCTTTGATCCGCAACCGCACGGATTTCCCTTCGCACATCCAACCCGTCATAAATCCCGTTCGTAAGTTCGAAACTGGCCTTCAGGAATTCGACACGCTGGTCTTCGGAGGGTTCCGAGAAGGTCCGGACATCCCTCGCTGCCGTCCTCGGTCGGACTGACAAGGACAGCATCGGGGTCAAAAGGCGCGGCCAGTTTGCTTCGGATTAACCTAAGTGCCCATTCTGAAAGCCGTATTGGTCCCGTCCCCGGGCTGCATCTAGTCTTCCCGCGTGGCTGCCGCCAGGCGGTGTTCGGCGGAGCATGTAATAAAAACGAACAACATGAACACGACCATGCGACTGAACGTGCAACACCTGAAGATCCGCTCGCCGCACCGGCTCGGTGACTGGGTGGAACGACAAATCCTCGCGCTCGGTGCGGGGTGGCAAAGCGATGAGGCCAACATCCGCCTTGAGCGGCGGCCCGAAATCAGCCCGGCCCACGAGGTGCCAGTCCATCTCGTTACGCGCGGTACCGATGTGATCGCCGGGAGCCGCGACCACACGATGCGCGCGGCCTTCGCCAAGGTGATGGTGCAGCTTCGCGATCAGATTGGCAGTCGCATCGTCAGGCGCCTGCAACGGCTCAAGAGCAAACTGTCCGCGCCCGCCGCCAGGGCGCGGAGCACGCGGTTCGCGTGAAGGCAGAGGGCCATCCACCAACGAGTCGGGCCACCATGAATGCCACTGAAAAAGAATCCATCCTGAGCCTCAGCCTCCTGGCCGCGTTTGCGGACGGCTCCCAGGGAGATGTTGAACGCGCCGAGCTGAAACGCATCGCCGAATCCTTGCCCAACAGCGAACTTCGACCGGTCGATCTTTTACATCGTGTGCTCTCCGGCCAGGTGACCGTGACCGGTGCCGCCGCCGCGCTCACGTCCGCGCCGTTGAGGCAACTGGCCTATGAGATGGCCGTGTGCGTGTGCGAAGCCGACGATGTGCTCTCGGCAAGGGAGCGGGACTTCCTCGACCGGTTGCGCCGCGAGTTGCATCTCGACGCCGCAGCCACCGCATCCATCGAGACGCAGGCGGAACAGGTCGTGACCGAGCCGCTTGCCGCGCCACCGGTGTTCGCGGCTGCCGCCGCGCCGACCACAGTCCCGGCGGCGGCGGGCGCGGACGTGGACCAGATGGTGTTGAACTACGCCATCCTCAACGGGGCGCTGGAACTGCTGCCCGAGTCGCTGGCGACGATGGCGATCATTCCGTTGCAGATGAAGATGGTGTATCGCATCGGCAGGGCGCACGGCTACGAGCTGGATCGCGGACACATCAAGGATTTGATTGCCACCGCCGGCGTGGGGCTGACCTCGCAGGTCGTCGAAGGCTGCGCGCGCAAGCTGCTGGGCGGATTGCTCGGCAAGATTGGCGGCGGTGGCATGATGAAATCCGCGGGCAAACAGGTGGCCAGTTCCGCGATGTCCTTCGCAACCACCTGGGCGCTGGGGAAACTGGCGGAGCGGTATTACGCGGGCGGACGGAAACTCTCGGCCATCGAGGTGCGGCAAGTCTTCGGCTCGCTCACCGAACAGGCGCGCGGCTTGCACGGCACTCACGCCGCCGCCATCCGCGAGAAGGCCGGCTCACTGAATCTCACTCAACTCCTGCCGCTCATTCGCGGCCGGCAATGAATCCGTCCATGACATCCACTGCCATGAAAACGCTTGCCCGCTGGACCGTGGCCTACGGCCTGTTCCTCATCGCCTGCGGCCTGGCCGGCTACCTGTCGAACCCGGAGAAGGCGAAGACCGCGCTCATCTCCGGCGGCACGTTCGGCGCAATCTCCATGATCTGGGGCTGGTTGATGGCGCGACGGATCACATGGAGCCGATGGGCTGCGGTGCTGACGACAGCACTTCTGAGCGGAGTGTTCGCCTGGCGCGCAACGGTGGGCTGGATTTCGTTCGCGGACGGAGCCTCCGGCAAATTCTTTGCGGCTTTTCTCATCACGCTGATGGGCTTGGCTTCCATCACGATGCTGGCGGCATTGATTCGCCCCTCCTGCTCGACTTCGAACAACTGACCCGACAAGCCGGGGAAACCGCATCGCACGCCGCAGAATGGCTGAGTCATGACTGACACCACCTGGCTCTGGATCGGATTCAACGTCTTCATCCTCGCGATGCTCGCGCTGGATCTCGGTGTGTTCCATCGCAAGACGCACGTCGTCTCGTTGCGCGAATCGCTGACATGGACGGGCGTGTGGATGGTGCTCGCGCTCGTGTTCAACGCGGGCGTGTGGCATTACGCGGGCTCGCAGAAGGCGCTGGAGTTCTTCACCGGTTATCTCATCGAGAAATCGCTGAGCGTGGACAACGTGTTCGTGTTCGCCCTGCTGTTCTCATATTTTGCCGTGCCGGCGCAATATCAGCACAAGGTGCTGTTCTGGGGCATCCTCGGCGCGCTCATCATGCGGGCCATCATGATCGCGCTGGGCGCGGCGCTCATCACGAAGTTCGCGTGGATCCTTTACGTGTTCGGCGGGTTCCTCATCCTCACGGGCATCAAAATGATCGTGAAGCGCGAGGAGGAGATTCATCCCGAGCGCAACCCGGTGGTGCGGCTGTTCAAGCGGCTCATGCCGGTGACGCCCGGGTATCGCGGCGACAAATTCTTCGTGCGCGAGAACGGCATCCGCATGGCGACTCCGCTGTTCGTGGTGCTGCTGATGGTGGAGTTCACCGACCTGATTTTTGCGGTGGATTCCATCCCGGCGATCTTCGCGGTCACAAAGGACCCGTTCATCGTCTATACCTCGAATGTATTCGCGATTCTCGGGCTGCGGTCACTCTACTTTGCGCTGGCCGGCGTGATGTACAAGTTCCACTACCTCAAGATCGGCCTGGGCGTGGTGTTGTCGTTCGTGGGCGTGAAGATGATCCTCGCGCACACGGCTTGGAAGATTGACACGCTGGTGTCGCTGGGCGTCATCGTCCTGATTCTCACGACGAGCGTGGTGTGGTCGTTGTTGA
>JALOTT010000107.1 GCA_025457745.1 Verrucomicrobiota bacterium | reverse complement strand
TTCTCGGCGGGTCAGCGCGCGGACGATTTTTGCCGGCGCACCGAGCACGAGGGAGCCGGGCGGAATTTTCATCCCTTGCTTCACCAGCGCCTGCGCGCCGATGAGCGATTGCTTGCCAACGACTGCGCCATCCAGAATCACGGCGCCCATGCCAACGAGCACTTCGTCGCCGACCTTGCACGCATGAACAATGGCGGAGTGGCCCACCGTCACATGGTTGCCCACGGTGCAAGAATACCCATCCGAAACGTGTACCACCGCGTTGTCCTGAATGTTCGTGTCGTGGCCAACGACAATCCGATTGATGTCGCCGCGCAACACCGCGCCATACCACACGCTCGAACCCGCCCCGATGGTCACGTGGCCGAATACGGTGGCGGTCTTGGCGAGGTAAACGCCTTTGCCGAGCTTCGGCTGTTTGCGCAGAAACGTGTCGAGTTGCTTTTCCACCGGCTTCATGCGCTCGTTAATAATCGTTCGCTCCGGGGGAGAAAATAAGAATCCCGTCCCACAGTTGCGGGACGGGAGTGTCTTGACCCCGGTTTTTGCCTTTCGATTTGGAAAGTTGGCAGTCAGACGGGGCGTTTTTCGTTTTAATCAGTTTGCCGTTACCGGTATGATTTCCGATGTGATATGACGAAAATCGGTCCTCATCGTCCGCCGGCAGCGCGCCGCCGGTTGCCGCGCTCGCTAAAAGAACTCACGCCGTCGCGCCATTTTAACGCCCGCTCGTTCTTCCGCGAACTCGTCTGGAAAGCCCTGCTTACGCGGCGCACGGGCGAGCACAAGCGGCCGGCGTTTCCCAAACTCACGCGCGGGCAGGTCGCCATCACCTGGATCGGCCACGCGTCGTTTCTGATTCAATTCACCGACCTCAACGTGTTGGTGGATCCGAATTTCGCGAACTGGCTGTTCCTGCTCAAACGCATCAAACGCTCCGGCTTGAAGATTGCCGACCTGCCGCCGGTTGATCTGGTGCTGCTCACGCACGCGCACTTCGACCATTTTCACAAGCCCACGCTTCGCCGCCTGCCGCATCCAAAAATCGGCGTCATGCCGTGGGGCGTCGGCGATCTCGCTCTCAATCTTGGCTTCGCGCGTGTCATCGAGCTGGAATGGTGGGAAAGTTTTTCGCAGCGCGATTGGAAGGTCACGCTCACGCCCGGCAAACATTGGGGTGCGCGCACGCTGCACGATCAACATCGCGGTTACGGCGGTTTTGTGCTCGAACACCAGGGCCGCCGCATCTATCACGCGGGCGACAGCGCCTACTTCGAGGGCTTTCGTGAAATTGGCCAGCGGTTCGCGCCGGAGGTCGCGCTTTTGCCGATTGGCGCGTACCACCCGGACTCGTTCCGGTGCGTCCACATGGGGCCGGATGAGGCGGTGCGCGCCTTCAAAGACCTGCGCGCGCAGAAGCTCGTGCCGATGCACTATGGCTCGTTCAAACTTTCGTTTGAGGAAATGGATGAGCCGCCGCGGTGGTTGCGCGAAATTGCCCGCGAACAAAAAATTTCCGATCGCGTGTGCATTCTCGACGAGGGGTCGCCGAGAGTTTTTTAACCGCATCCCCACAGCCGCCGGGCACAAGGCCGTCAGGGGGTGACTGACTTCGGTGATGGCGCGGCCACAACCACTGGCGTTGTTTTGGGGTAAACCCACGGCGATGAACCAAGCCAGATTTGCACAATTCCATTCCGCCATGCTCTCACGCCCCAGCGCCCCGCTCCATCCGCTGGCCGGTTGTTCCACGCCGGCGCGGGGCAGCATGATCTGACAGGGACGAATTCCACGTTTTCCCAAATTCTGGTCGAAGATGCGGGCGCGGTAAAACGTGTTCCTCCCCTGAACCTGGTGACGTTAACCCGGATGTTCCACTCCGAGGTTGGTGGATTTTGCCAGATTGCCGGATAAGGGTTGTTTTTTGCGTTTGACCAAGCTCCGTCTGGCCGGTTAGGGTGCGCACCCTTGTTCTGAGCCACAAATTATGATTGGAACGATTCGAAAACACTCGACCTGGATGTGGATAGTGATCATCGCGGCGATCATTATCACATTCGTGTATTGGGGCGCCGCGCCTAACAAGTTTGATGGCGGCGGCGGCAGCCGAAACGCCAATTTCGGCAGCATCAATGGCGAGCGCATCTCCCAGGAGGATTTTTTCAAAGCGCAACGCGAGGTTTATCTCCGGTATTTTTTTAATTACGGCGATTGGCCGGGCCCGGAGGCCAAGCGCGTGGGCTTTGACGTGGAACGCGAAACCTACTTCCGCCTGCTGTTGATTCAGAAGGAAAAACAACTGGGTATCCACGCGAGCACGGAGGCCGTCGCCAAGGTCACCGTCGATATCCTGCGTTCGTTCAACCGTGGCAATCCCCTGCCGCTCGACGTTTTTGTCAAACAAGTCCTAAACCGGCAGGGCTTGACCGCTGACGATTTTGAGCGGTTCGTGCGGCACGACCTCGGAATTCAACAATTAATGGCCGCCACCGGCCTGAGCGGCCGGCTCGTCACTCCGCAGGAAGTCCGCTTGCTCTATGAGCGCGAACACTCGGAACTGTTGGTTGAAGCCATCTTCTTTTCCGGGTCGAATTATCTGGCGGGCGTGACGGTCGAGCCGGAAGCGGTCGCACAATTTTTCACGAATCAAATGGCCGGCTACCGCCTGCCCGACCGGGTGCAGGTGAAATATGTCGCCTTTGCCGCCACGAACTATCAGGCCGAAGCGAAAAAGCAATTTGCGGAAATCACAAATCTGAACGAGCGCATCGAAGCCAAGTATCGCGAACTGGGCACCAACTACTTTCGCGACGCGAAGTCCCCGGCGGAGGCCAAGGACAAAATCCGCGAGTTGATGTTCACCAACCAGACGCTCGCCAACGCCCAAAAGGCGGCCAATGAATTTGCCCGCGGCGGCCTGTTTGATTTGGAGCCGATGCGGGCTGAGAATCTCGATATATTCGCGAAAGAAAAAGGCCTGGCCGTGCAGGTCAGCGAGCCTTTCGCCCGGGATTACGGCCCGAAAGACCTCGCCGTCCGCCCGGACTTCACCAAGCGCGCCTTTACCCTGTCAGCCGACGAGCCGCTGGGCGGGCCGCTGGTTGGCGACGACGCCGCTTACGTCATCGCGTTATACAAAAAATTGCCCAGCGAAATCCCGCCTTTGGAAAAAATCCGCGACCAGGTGACCGCCGATTACAAATACAGCCAAGCCGTGAAGGCTGCCATGCAGGCCGGCGAGGCGTTTGCCAGTGCGTTGACCAACGGACTGGCGAACGGCAGGAAATTCTCCGCCATGTGCAGCGAGGCAAGGGTAAAGTCGTTGCTGTCGCCTCCGGTTTCGTTGAGCACTCGCGCGCTGCCGGAAATCGAGGAGCATGTGAGTTTGAACGAATTCAAGCGCGCGGCCTTCACCACGCCCCCCGGTCAGTCCAGCGGCTTTGTCCCGACGAGAGACGGGGGATTTCTGGTTTTTGTGCGCGAGCAATTGCCGTTGGAACTGGCGAAATTGACCGCTGACCTGCCGGCGTTCATGAATTCCGTGCGCCAGGCACGCCAGAACGAGGCGTTTAACGACTGGTTTCGCAAGGAAGCCGAAAAGGCTTTGCGCGACACGCCCGTTTTTCAGCGGCCGCAGCCCCAAATGACCGGCGCGCCGAAAAAGTAGTTGCGCCGGCATTGCAGCGTTGAATCGTCAAATCGTTGAACGGTGCGGCGCGAGGTGCAAACACGCTGCAACAATTTATCGCTTCAACGAAGCCCAATGTCCGTCATCAAACTTTCCTCCCCGGCCACGCGCCCTCGCGGCGACGAAGCCGCTATGGCGGCGCAGGCCCGCGGGTTCTGGGAAATCCCCGTGCTGTTCGAAGACGCGCATCTGCTGGCTCTCGACAAGCCCGCCGGATTACCAACCGCCCCAGACCACGACGCTCCGGAGCGACCCAGCCTGATGGCCCTGCTGCACTCCGGCATCGCTGCCGGCAAGACATGGGCGCAGGAACGTGGGTTGGCCTACCTGATGAACGCGCACGAGCTCGATTCGGACGCCTGCGGCATTGTCTTGTTCGCCAAATCCAAGTCCGTGCTGGTGACGCTGGCGGATTTTTTCAGCGTTGAGAAACCCGGCAAACACTTTCTGGCGCTCGTTCATGGGGTGCCACCGGAGGATTGCTTCGAAATCAACGCCAAGCTCGCGCCGCATCCGACCTGGCCCGGCAAGATGCGCGTGGACCAAAACAACGGCAAACGCTCCCGAACCCTTTTTGAGGTGCGGGAGAGGTTTTCCCGGAACACGCTGCTCCGATGCGAACCTTTGACCTTCCGCCCGCACCAGACTCGCGTGCATCTTGGTCATGCCGGGTTGTGCCTCGTCGGCGACGAGCTTTATGGTGGCAAGCCGCTGTGGTTGTCGCGGCTCAAGCCGGATTTCCGGCTGAAGGACGGCAAGACCGAACGCCCGCTGATCTCACGCCCCGCCTTGCACGCCGAGCAGTTGACCTTGTCACACCCGGTCACCGGCGAAGTTTTGACCATCCACGCGCCGTGGCCGAAAGATTTGACCGTGGCGGTGAAGTATTTGCGGCGGTATGCCGCCTGACTCGGTAGGGGTGCGTTCCTACCCGCTCACGCCACCACCCAGCCCAAAATCCCCTTCTGCACGTGCAACCGGTTTTCCGCCTGGTCGAAAATCGTTTGGGCGTGAGCCTCGAATGTCGGTTCGTCTATTTCCCGTCCCCGATACGCGGGCAGACAGTGCATCACCAGCGCATCCTGCTTGGCGAGTTTCACGAGGGACTGATTGATTTGATAACCTGCCAGTGTCTTGAGCCGATCGGCAGATTCCGCTTCCTTGCCCATCGAAACCCAGACATCCGTGTAGAGCACGTCCGCGCCGCGTGCCGCAGCTTGAATGTCGTCGGTGCAGACAATTTTTCCGCCAGCTCGCTTCAATAAAGCCGCCCCCGGCTGAAAGTTCTTCGGCGCGGCGATGCGCAGTTCAAAGCCGAGCGTTGCTGCCGCAAACATCCACGACCCCGGCACGTTGCACGCGCCGTCGCCCACAAACGTCACGACCTTGCCCGCCATCGGTCCGCGCTTCTCCTGAATCGTGAACATGTCAGCTAGAATCTGGCAGGGATGCTCCTCATCCGTGAGCGCATTGATGGTCGGAATCTTCGCGTTTTGCGCGAACTCCTCCACGTCCGCCTGCGCATAGGTGCGGAAGACCGCGCCGTGAATCATCCGGCCCAACACACGCGCCGTGTCCTTCACCGGTTCGCCGCGGCCCATTTGAATATCTGTTGCGCTCAAAAACATCGGGCGTCCGCCCAATTCCGTCACCCCCACCTCGAAAGACACTCGCGTGCGCGTGGAGGACTTGGAAAAAATCAGCGCCCACGTCTGGCCCGCAAGCGGGTGGGTTTTATGCCGGCCGCGCTCGCGTTTCATGATCGCGGCGGCGGCGAGAATCTTTTCCATCTCCGCCCGTGAAAGTTTTTCGATGCTCAACAAATGGTTCATGTTCAAATCCAAAAATTCACCCGCACTGGTATCTGCCTAAGCCTCGATTTTGGCAATCACAGATTCGAGGATTTGCAGCCCTTCTTCCGCTTCATCGCGCCGGAGGTTAAGCGGCGGCAGCAGGCGGATGACGTTCGCGCCGGCGGGAATTGTCAGCACCCCGGCGGCGTGCAGGAGCTTCACGAAGCGGATGGATTGGGACTTGGTGGCGTCACCCGGCAGTTTTGCGAGGTCGGGTTTCAGTTCGAAGCCGACCATCAAACCCAAACCGCGCACGTCCGCGATCACGCCGGGATATTTTTTTCCCAGCCGTGAAAGTTCAGCCGTGAAAAAATCGCCGCGCGCGCGGGCGTTCTCCGCGAGTTTCTCCCGCTCGATAACTTCGATAATTTTCAAGCCCACGGCGCAGGCCAACGGCGTGCCGCCGAAAGTGGTGGCGTGCGTGCCCGGCCCGAGCAGATCCGCGAACGGCGCGCGCACCCAGAACGCGCCGATGGGAAATCCGCCACCGAGCGACTTGGCCATCGAGAGGCCGTCCGGTAAAAACATAGGACTGGCGTCGCGCCTGTCTCCATCTTTTACGTTAGAAGTTTGCGACAGGCGCGACGCCTGTCCTACGTTCTCCAGAATCCGCTGAAAGCTCTGAAACCTTCCCGTCCGGAAATGTCCGCATTGCACGCCGTCCATAAGCAACAGCAGCTTCTTCTCATCGCAGAGTGCGCGGAGGCCCAGCAGATATTCGGGCTTGGCCGGCATCACGCCGCCTTCGCCTTGCACCCCTTCAATCATGATGGCAACCGTGGCCGGGGAAATTGCCTTGCGGGCGGCTTCCAGATTGTTGAACGGAATGTGCCGGAAGCCGGACACCATCGGCTCGAAACCTTTCTTCACCTTATCCTGACCGGTGGCGGCGATGCCGGCCAGCGTGCGGCCATGAAACGAATTCTCCGCCGTGAGAATTTCAAACCTTCCTTCGTCGTGCCCGAACTTGCGCGCGAGCTTGAACAAGCCTTCGTTCGCTTCCCCGCCGCTGTTGGCGAAGAACACTTTTCCCGGCCCGATCCGTTGCGCCAATGCCGCCGCGAGCCGGCCTTGCGGTTCGGTGTAGTAAAGATTTGAGACGTGAACGAGCTTGCGCGATTGCTCGACCAGCGCCTCGGTGATGGCTGGGTGGGCGTGGCCGAGCGAGCAGACCGCGATTCCGCTGCCGAGGTCGAGGTAGCGCTTTCCTGCGACATCAAAAAGATTACTGCCCGCGCCGTGACTGAACGCGAGATCGAAGCGCCCGTAACTCGGCACGACGTTCTTGCTGAACAGCTCGCGGACGGCTTCGAATTGATTGCGGACTATTGGCGGCGGTGATGAAACGATGTCTTTCACAGATTTACGATATGCGATTTACGATTTACGCGTCCAATACAGAATTGCGAGCGCAATCGTAAATCGTAAATGCCGGAACTTTCACCCCTCGGCTTGCAGCGCGTCCCAGGCTTCGAGGTAAAGCGCTTGCACGGCGGGATTCACGGCGAGGTCGCGCGGGAGTTTGCGACGTAAGACCAGCTCGTTCACGTCGGCTTTGTCCTTGAGCCGTTTGTTTGGGCTGCCCGACCAACTGTCGAGCTTCAGCGAGATCAACTCTTCCAGCGAAACGATCTGAAGTTTCTCAGTAACGACCTTTGGCTCGGGAAAGGGAATTTTGCACCCGGCCTTCATAACTCTCCCCGCCGGCAGCAAGTCAATGAACACCCCGTTGCGTTCGTCCTCAATCCGGTCCCCGACTTTTGGCACGCGATAAAAAGGCCCGGTAAGACTCGCCGTGAGCCATTCTACCGCTTCCAGCACGTCCGGCACAACGATGTCCACGTCAATCGTCACGCGCGGGTAACCGTGCTCCTGCACCGCGATGCCGCCGACGATCAGATGCGGAATGTCGTGTTCCGCCAGTACTCCCACCGCCGTGCGGGCAGACTCCACCACGCCGGAAGTTCCGGTGTTTTCGCGGAGAACGTATGCGTCCGGGTTCGTCACACGCACAGTCTCGCACTTTCCGGAGGGAGCTTCAATCCTTTACAGGACAACCTCCGTCCCCAGACCCTCGTCGGTGAAGATTTCCAATAGCACCGCGTGTGGGATACGGCCATCCACGAACGAAACTTTCTCCACGCCGGCTTTGATCGCGGCCACGGCGCTGTCCACCTTGGGAATCATGCCCTTGTCCACGATGCCGGCGGCCTTGAGCCCATCCACCTCGCTGGTTTGGAGATGCGGGATGATGGTGTCGGGGTCTTTGGGGTCGCGCATCAAGCCCGGCACGTCGCTCATGAAAACCAGCCGTTTCGCCTTGAGCGCGATGGCGACCTGCGCGGCGGCCACGTCGGCGTTGCAGTTATAAATCTTCCCGTCCTCACCGCGCGCGGTGGGGCTGATGACCGGCGTGAAGCCGCTCCAAATGCACTCCAGCAATGGCGCGGTGTTGACTCCCACCACTTCGCCGACGTAGCCGATGTCAATTTTCCGCCCCGGCTGTTCCTTGTCGTCGAGCCAGAGCTTCCGGCATTTGAAAATTTCAGTTCCGGCAAAACCCACCGCCTGGCCGCCAAGCGACTGGATAGTGGCCACGATTTCGGGATTGATTTCGCGCGACAACACGTCGTCCACGATCTTCACGGAGGCCTCGTCGGTGACGCGCATGCCCTGGATGAAATTCGCCGCCAACCCAGCCTTCTCCATCGCTCGCGTGATGGCTTTGCCACCGCCGTGGACGACGACCGGATCAATCTCCACGGCTTCAAGAAACACGACGTCGCGCGCCACGCCGTTTCTGACGGAGGGGTCGGGCGAATCCATGAACGAGCCGCCATATTTCACGACGAACGTAGCGCCGCTGAATTTCTGGATGTACGGCAACGCTTCGAGCAGCGTCGCGGCTTTGGCGATGAGGTCTTGCATTGTTAGTTCGGCGGAGATTTAGCCACAGATGAAACGCGGATGAAACATGGAATTTTCTGAAACCAGTACCCCCGGCCCGAAAAGCGGTTGTCAATCCCGCGCATTCCAGGGGGAATTGCCCGTCATCTTTTCCCGGTGAGGTGCTCGCAACCGCAGTGGGACTCGGATGAACGTAGATCCACGGCGGCAAGTTGCGCTGAAAGCCATCGCCCATGCCGGCGATTTGATTGCCCCCTCCCTCGAAGAAGCGCCGCCGTTCGGTGGGGTCATAGAATTTCGCCCGCTACTTCTTTTTGAAAGAGTCTGTCTCCCAGCCGCGCATCTCAGGCATGGGAAACTAGAAATGCTTGTGCATGATCGCGCCAAAGCCGGTTTTAACCACCACTTCCTCCGCGGTTTCCGCGAGCGTCTCTAACGGCCGAATCCACGGGTCCATGTTCGGCACGGTGACAATCCAATCCAAGTCGTTGTGGTGGTATGGACTGGCATCCGGCGGTTACCCGAGTTCCTGTTGCCAGCGTTTGGTAAAGCCGCCCCTGAAGAAATCGCTGATCGGCACACGATCGGGCTCTTGATGCCGTAGCGCCGTGTTCATGCGGTGCAGCTTTTCCAATGTATTCGCCTTCCGCCCGTCTTGCCCACCGCCAATTCCCTTCGTGTCGAACATGCTCATATTTCACCAACTCAACTTTCCCGCACCCGCTTCACCACCACTTCTATCTCCGCCTTGTTCTTGGCAATCATGTTCGCGGGCAGGATGCCGCGCCAATTCACCCCGGGATATATCACCGCCCCCCGCCCGATGATGCTTCCGGGGTTGAGCACGCTGTTGCAGCCAACTTCCGCGCCGTCGCCGATGAGCGCGCCGAATTTGCGCAACCCGGTGTCGAAAGGCACGCCGTCCTGCTCCACCGTCACGTTGCCGGCCAAGGATTTGAAGTTGGACAGGATCACGCCCGCGCCGAGATGCGCCCGGTGGCCGAGGATGGAGTCGCCCACATAGTTGAAGTGTGGCGCGACGGCTCCATTGAAGAGGAGGGCGTTCTTGATTTCGGTCGAATTACCCACCACGCAATCATCTCCGATTAAGACGTGCTCGCGGATGTAGGCGTTGTGACGAATCTGGCAGTGGCGCCCTATGATGGCCGGCCCTTTGATCATCACGCCGTCCTCTACCACCGTGCCTTCGCCTATCAACACCCGCTCGCCGATGAACGTGACTCCTTCATCCCGTTTCTTGGGATAGTGCAGGCTGGTTTTTATGTTTTTATCGACGTATTCCTTGATGCGCCTGAGCGCTTCCCAAGCGTTGGCGCAACCTTCAAAGATTGCGTCATGCTTGGTTTGCGCGAGATCGAACAATTCGGCAGGTTTTAACATGCTAGAATTGTAGGACAGTCGCCACTCCTGCCGCTATTTTTTTCTTTGAAGGAGTGGTTCTCCGGTCATAATTATCTTTTAGAATAAACCGACGAAACGATTTTTGTTTTTGGGGGTTAGAAGAGGCTGCTTTCATTTTTTTTTCCAGTGAACTGATTGTGAAAATTGTCAATAAAAGTAAAAATTTATATTTTCAAGATTGTTATGGTTTGGGAGTGGGAGTTTTTATAATCTACAAGTTGTTGAAGCGACCTTGACATATTGACCTGTTCACATTATTCACTGCCCTTAATACTGATACTGAATCTTAAAGAACACTGATATATTAAGCAGCCATGAATCTCACCATTGTGAAAGATCAGATCCTCACTGGACTGCAAGCGGTCCAGAATGTGGTCAGCACTCGCACAACTCTTCCCATCCTCTCTAACGTCTTGATGCGCGCTGAGGGCAACCGTTTGGAATTTACGGCGACTGATCTGGATGTAACCGTCGCAT
>JALOTT010000478.1 GCA_025457745.1 Verrucomicrobiota bacterium | reverse complement strand
CGACTTGGAGTCGGCTTTCCTGCGAATGGCCGTCCAAAGCCGTAACAATGCAGTCGGAATTCAACGCCAAGACGCAAAGCCGCCAAGGCGCAGCGCGGCGAAGCCGCAACCAAAACGGAGCGCGACCGGTCCCCGGTCGCAGCGGCATGGCAGTCAGTAGCGCGTGGGGAAATCTTGACGCCTCACTGCCAACGGAGGTGCTGCGGGCGGGGACCGCCCGCGCTCCTGGGAAATCCTCGCGGCGCGCGACGAAGTTGGGAGATAGCACTACAGCCTTTTTCCCAGCGGAGTCTGGGAAAAAGCGTGTAGTGCTATCTCCGAACATCGTCATATTCTGCGAAGATTTCGGAGCGCGGAATTTATTCCGCTTCAGCGTCCGATGGTTCGAACGCGCAACGAATTTTCCAGGCGGTCCAGTGGGGCAAGAGTCGAAGCGGAATAAATTCCGCGCTCCGCTTCGGTTGCGGCCATGCGCGCTGCTCTCCTCTCCGCCCTCTGCGTTAAAAGAGCGTCCTGCGTTACTCCGCCTTCAACGAAACCTTGTACAGCGGCGGATCAACCTGGTTTTCCCACTGGTCGAGCAGCTTCTTCATCTTTGCCACCCTGGATTTCTGCTGGTCGGCCAAATTGTTCTTCTCCCCGATGTCATCGGCGAGATTGTAAAGTTGCTGCTTGTCGTTTCGCTCATCAATGAATTTCCAGTCGCCGTCCCGCACGGCGCGATGAGTTTTCACCCAGTTCGGCCCGACGCGCCGCCAGAATAGTGTGCGCTTCTGGCCGCGCTTTTCTCCCGTGAGGACCGGCAGCAAATCTTTTCCATCGAGCGGGCGATCTTTCGGCGGCTTCGCTCCGGCCAGATTCAAAATGGTCGCCGACCAGTCCATCATGATGCCAACCTGCTTGGAGACTTGTCCGGCGGGAATTTTCCCCGGCCAGCGCGCGAGGCACGGCACCCGGAGGCCGCCCTCGCCAAGCGTTCCCTTACCGTGCGAGAGAGGGTAGTTACGTGAGAAGCGGTCGCCGCCGTTGTCGCTGGTGAAGACGACGAATGTGTTGGATGCCAAACCGCGCCGATCCAGCGCCGTGAGAATTTCGCCGATGCTGGTGTCCATTGCCTCGACCATTTTCGCGTAAGTCTCGCGCGTGCCCCGACTCCATTCCTTGAGGGTAACCTGCTTGCCACCGTCCTCGGGGGCTTGAATGGGCCAGTGCGGTGCGTTAAAGGCGACGTAGAGAAAAAACGGCTTGCCCTTGATCGCGTCGAGGAACTCCAGCGCGTGCCGCTGGATGAGAAAAGTCGAGTAGCCCTCGAAGACAACGGGTTTCGTGTCGAGAAAAAGGTCCGCCTCGCCGTTGTTTTCGCGGTGCGTGAAATAGTTGTGGTTGCCGCTGAGCAGACCGAAGAAGCGATCAAAGCCATGCGCGTTCGGCGCGCGGTCCTCGGTGTAGCCGAGATGCCACTTGCCGGACATGGCGGTGGCGTAGCCGGCGTCGCGCAACATTTGCGCGATGGTTTTTTCCTGCGGCGGGAGGCCCAGATGTTTCTGGCCGGGAGAAATCGCCCACTCCAATCCGCCAATCCGCTGCTGATAACGCCCCGTCATCAGACCGCACCGCGTCGGGGTGCAGACCGGGCCATTGGCGTAGAAATCCGTGAGGCGCACGCCCTGCTGCGCGAGCCGATCAAGATTCGGCGTCTGGATGTCGCGGACGCCGTAACAGCCCAGGTCGCCATAGCCGAGGTCGTCGGCAAGGATGAAAAGGATGTTGGGACGTTGGTTTTCGGCGGCGATTCCCTTGCAAGCGAACACTGCCACCAGCCAAAGGACGACCAGTGTCATGCGAGATTTCATAGCTCCGACCCGATTTAACGCGCATCCCGCGGGTTGGCGAGCATAAATATCAAGCTGCTTGCGGCAGGAACAAATTGATTCCCGTCGCTCGCCGGGGCAAATTCAACCGCAATTGAACCACACGCTCATGAATCAACTCGATCAACTCAAACAATTCACGGTCGTCGTCGCCGACACCGGCGACTTCGCCACGCTCAAGCAATACGCGCCGCGGGACGCGACCACGAACCCCTCGCTCATCCTCAAGGCCGCGCAGATGCCGGAATACCAAGCCGTCGTCGAAAAAGCCATCGCCGACGCGAAGCAGACGGGCGCGAGCGGCAAGAAATTGCTCGCTGAAGTCATGGACTGCCTGCTCATCGCGTTTGGCGTGGAGATTTTGAAGATCGTTCCGGGCCGCGTCTCGACCGAGACGGACGCGAACATGTCCTTCGATACCGAAGCCCTCGTAGCCAAGGGTCGCCGGTTCATCGAACTCTACCAGCGAAATGGCATCGGCCGCGAACGCATCCTCATCAAGATTGCCTGTTCGTGGGAAGGCATCCGCGCCTCGGAAGTTCTCCAGCGCGAAGGTATCAACTGCAACATGACCCTGCTGTTCTCGCTGGCGCAGGCGGTGGCCTGTGCCGAAGCCAAAGCCAAACTCATTTCACCCTTTGTAGGCCGCATCCTCGACTGGTTCAAGAAAAGCGCCGGCAAGGATTTCGCGCCCGCAGAAGACCCCGGCGTGCTGTCGGTGAAAGAGATTTACGCCTACTACAAAAAGTTCGGCCACGCGACGGAAGTCATGGGCGCGAGTTTCCGCAACAAGGGCGAAATCGTGGAACTCGCCGGCTGCGATCTGCTGACCATCAGCCCGCAACTGCTGGGCGAGCTCAAGGCCAACTCCACGCCCATCGAACGCAAACTCAGCCCTGCCATCGCGAAGGAGAGCAAGATCGAGAAGCTGGCGCTGGACGAAAAGAAATTCCGCTGGCTGATCAACGACAACGCGATGGCCACCGAGAAAACTGCCGAAGGCATCCGCCTCTTCAACGCCGACGCGCAAAAGCTGGCGCAGTTTATCGCCGGAAGACTCAGCTGATTTATTCCTTCTTCGCCACCTTCAACTCAAGGTGCAAGTCGCGAAGTTGCTTTGGCACGGCTGTAGCGGCGGGCATCCCTGCCTGCCGTAGAGCCGGGCTTCCCAGCCCGG
>JALOTT010000477.1 GCA_025457745.1 Verrucomicrobiota bacterium | reverse complement strand
GATCGTGCGCTGGATTTGAAATGTGTTGGCAAAGCCCATCGCTGTCTTTGTAAGTCATTGATTGCCAAACCCCCAATTTTTGAAACTGTTGAAGATGGGTCAGATGTACACAAGGACAACTCAGGTTTTTCCCGCCAGGAACCGGCTGATCATTTTCTCCAAAGCGGCAATCCAAAGCGGGTGCTCGTTCAGGCAGGGAATTCGCGTGAACTCCTTTCCGCTCGCGGCCAGGAATTGCTCGCACCCGCGCATGCCTATTTCCTCGATCGTCTCCAGGCAATCGGAGACAAAAGCCGGACAGATGACCAGCATCTTCTTTTTCCCTTCCTGCGCCAGGCGCACCAGCTCGTAGTCCGTGTACGGCTTCAACCACGGGTCTTTGCCGAGGCGCGATTGGAATGAGACGGAATATTTTTTCTTCGGCACGCCCGCGAGCTTCACGAATGCCGCCGTCGTGGCCAGGCACTGCGCACGATAACAGGTCGCGTGCGCCGGGCTGGCGACTTCGCAGCAATTTTCGACTTTGAGACAGTGGCAGCCCGTGGGGTCGGATTTGCGCAAGTGCCGCTCCGGAATGCCGTGATAGCTGAACAGCAAATGATCGTAGCCTTGCTTCAGAAAGTCCGCCGCGCTGGCCACCAACGCCTCGATGTATTCCGGCGCGTTGTAATACGGCGGCTGAACCGTCAGCTTCATCTGCGGGGCAACTTTCGCCACGACTTCCCACACGCGCACCACGGCAGTTTCGTAACTCGACATCGCGTAATGCGGGAACAGCGTGATGAGCAACAAGTCGTCCACGCCCTTGGCCGCCAGATTCCTGACCGCAAGTTCGATGGACGGATTCTGATAGCGCATCGCCAGCTCGACCGGGACCCTCACGCGCTGTTGCAGCGCGGCTTGAACGTGTTTGCTCGTGACGACCAGCGGCGAGCCATCCTTCGTCCAGATTTTTTCATAGGCGTGCCCGGATTCCTTGGGCCGGTTGATGAGGATCATTCCCACCACGAAGCGACGCAACGGCCACGGGATGTCCAGCACGCGACCGTCCATCAGAAACTCGTTCAGGTAACGCCGCACGTCCGCCACGGACGGCGAATCCGGCGAGCCGAGGTTGACCAGCAAAACCGCTTTGCTCATGCGCGACAGATTGAACCACGAATAAACGCGAATAACCACGAATCGTTGATGGTAGGGCGCGTCACTCCGTGCGCGCCGAGGCACGACATGACACGAGCGGCGGGCGCGGAGTGAGACGCCCTAACTGAGAATTGTGGGGCGCTCAACGGCACGCCCTCACGAGTTGGAGGTTGGCAGACACCTCTAACCCCTATTGCTTCAGCCGGCAGAACCGATTCCCGGCAGGTGGACTGACCATGAGCGGCTTGATCATGCCGCCGCCGCTTGGTATGCACAGGCGGTCACTCCATTTCACCCGCCAGCCTGAGCACCTCGTCGCGCAGCGGTTTGGAAATCCAAAACCCGGCGTCGCGTTGCAGCGCGTCAAACACCGGCCTTATGGCAGGAACTAGCCCCGCCGACTTCGCTCGGAGCAGAATGCCGAACACGCCAACTCGATTGAGACCGAGTTTGACGGCAACCTCGCGTCCGTTCTCCTCGTCAATCAAGATGGCATCGGCGTGAAGCTCCAATGCCAGCGCCAACGCGGCACGTTCCCCGGCATCAAGCAATTTATTGGCGCGGACGGATTCGGGAATCGCCCCTGGCTCACCGACTCGCAGCCATGCAGCCAGTTGCAGGCCGCGAAAACGCGGGTTCCCCGACGCTTGGCGGGCAAACTCGCGGGCCACTTCCGTGGGAATCCAGACCTCGTCGTAAATGGCGCGGAGCAAATCATCGTGGCCCACCCGCGTGAGATTGAGCACCACGGACGTGTCGGCGACGACGATCACGATGGGAACAGGTGATTCAAAGTCTCCACGTCTTCAGCCAGTTGCTTGGCGGTGACAATGTCAATCCCACGCTCTCCCAGCGCGCGTTGGAAGCTGAACAAGTCCACCCCGGCCAGGCGCGCCCCGGCGATGGAACTGACTTTGTGCTGGGCAAATAGCGCGCACGCCAGTTCCAATCGAAGGTCTTCCGGCGACAGGTCCTCAGTCGCGGGCACATCTGGCAGTTCAATCGTCACAGGGATTTGTTACCCTGAAACCGGCGAAGAGTCAATCCGCCTGCAGACGCCAGGCACAGTCTCGCGCAATGCCACGGGACCGAACGCAAACCCCCTACGGCTTGAACAGCCGATAGAACCGATTCCCTGTTGGAGGATTGACGATGAGGGTTTTGGTGGTGTCGTTGCCTTGAATGGTTCATCATCCTGATGGTGCGGGCGGGAAACTGCCTCCCCGCCGGCATTTGACTTGCCGTTCATTCTTCCGTAACCTGCACGCATGATCGCTGTTGAAGAACGCCGCTTGAAGGGTCTCCTTAAAAACGCCGTTGCCGAAGTCTTGGAGGAACACCGCGACTTGCTGCGCGACGCGGTTCGCGAAAGTTTGGAGGACGTGGCTATGATCCGCGCCATCCAACACGGCGAAAAATCTCCTCTCATAAGCCGCCGGAAAATCTTCCAACGGCTCGAACGCGCGGCGTGAACACGCGCTTTCGGGAATCGTTTGACCAGGACCTGTCTGCCCTGACCGATGCCGGCTTGCGGCGGCGGATCAGGCGGGTGATTGAACAGGTGGAAGCCGCCCAAACTTTCCAGCAGATTCCCAACCTCAAGCGGCTGGATGCCCGGGGCAAATACTACCGCATCCGCGTGGGCGATTATCGGATCGGCTTCGTCTTCGAGCAGAGCGCAGTGACGTTTGTGCGCTGCCTCAACCGCAAGGAAATTTACCGCTACTTTCCCTGAACCTCGGAACAAGACAGTGCGTTCCACCACGACGGGAAGCGCGCCGTCGCATGGGTAGGGCTTGCACTCCGTGCGAGCCTCTGGAGTTTGGCTTTGGTGGAATCAGTTCAAGCTCAGAAACAAGGCTGAACGCAGGGGCACGGCGGGTTTTTGGCGCTTCTGGTCGGGGGCTGTG
>JALOTT010000106.1 GCA_025457745.1 Verrucomicrobiota bacterium | reverse complement strand
CTCCAATCTGCCAAAATCCAACCCCGCTCTCTAACCTGTCCGGTTTTGCTAACTACAACACCCCCTTTTTGTCCGGTTTTGAAAACTACACGGCAGCAATGGAGTTCATCGTTGACGATGCGCGGGTGGTTGTTACCATGCGCATTCGGATTCTTAAACTGAAACGAAATCGAAAACTATGGCAGTGAAAGTTGCAATCAACGGGTTCGGCCGCATTGGACGCCTGGTGTTCCGGGCGCTGGTCGAACAGGGCATGGTGGGCAAGGACATCGAGGTCGTCGCCGTGGGCGACATCGTTCCCGCCGACAATCTCGCGTATCTCCTGAAATACGATTCCATCCAGGGCCGCTTCAACGGCACGATCGGCTCGGAGAAATCCGCACCCGACAAACCCGACGACGACATCCTGGTCGTCAACGGCCGGAAGATGCAGGTCGTAAGCGCCAAAGACCCGGCACAGTTGCCGTGGAAAGCCTTGGGTGTGGAGTTGGTCATTGAGGCCACCGGCCTGTTCAATGACGTCGAAAAAGCCAAAGGCCACATCGCCGCTGGGGCGAAGAAAGTCATCATCACCGCGCCGGCCAAGGGCGATTGCCTCACCGTCGTCATGGGTGTGAACCACGATAAGTATGACCCGGCCAAGCACCACATCATCTCAAACGCCTCCTGCACCACGAATTGCCTGGCGCCAATCGCCTATGTCCTGCTCAAGGAAGGGTTCGGCGTGGATGAAGGTCTGATGACCACGATCCACAGCTACACCGCCACGCAAAAAACCGTGGACGGCCCAAGCAAGAAAGACTGGAAAGGCGGACGCAGCGCGGCCATCAATTTGATCCCGTCAACCACCGGCGCGGCCAAGGCCGTCGGCCTTGTGCTACCCGAAGTGAAAGGCAAGCTCACCGGCATGTCCATCCGCGTGCCGACGCCGACCGTCTCGGTCGTGGACCTCACGGTCAAGACCGTGAAGGAAACCAGCTATGCCGAGATCAGCGCCGCGATGAAGAAGGCCAGCGAGACTTATCTGAAGGGCATTCTCGGCTACACGGAAGACGAAGTGGTCAGCTCCGACTTCATCCACTGCGACCTCTCCTCGATCTTCGACCAAGGCTCGGGCATCGAACTCAACAAGAAGTTCTTCAAGCTGGTGAGCTGGTACGACAACGAGTGGGGCTACAGTTGCCGCGTAGGCGACCTGATCAAGCACATGCTCAAAAAGGGCATTTGACCTTTCTGCAAGTGACCAAGCGGCGGCCCGGAAACGGGCCGCCGCTTTATTCGTGGGGGGGGCGTCCGACTCAAATCATACCAATTCCCGGTGATAATTGGTGGAATTGGCGGCGCGGCAGCACCGGCCCACCAAAACAGCGGGGACGCGCCTTGTTGAGGCGCGGACGTTTTTGGAACTTGCCAGCGCCAACCCGCAACCGGCAAGGTTCACGGCGACGATGAATCTGCCCAACAAGCTCACCGTGTCCCGCTTCGGGCTGACGGCGGCGTTCCTGTGGGCCATGTTCTCGCGTTCGCCGCTTAACGATACGCTCGCGCTGGTTTTTTTTGGCTTCGCCGGCATCACCGATTTTCTTGACGGACGCATCGCACGCCAGCGCGGGCTGATCACCAACTTCGGCGTGTTGATGGACCCGCTGGCGGACAAGATCATGACCTGTTCGGCGTTCATCGCGCTGGTCGAGCGGCACGTGCTCACGCCGCCGCCGCCGGTGTTTCACGTCGGGGCCTATGCCGTTTCACCCAAGGTGCATGCCTGGATGGTCGTCATCATCGTGGCGCGCGAACTGGCCATCACCGGGTTGCGTTTGCTGGCGGCGTCGAAAAACGTCGTGCTCGCGGCGGAGAGATACGGCAAGCACAAGACCATTTCGCAAATCGTCGCCATCATCGCGTTGCTGCTCATGGACGCTGTGGTGGAATGGTGGTCGTGGTTGCAGGTCGCGTTGAAATGGTGGGTGCCGGCATTCGCGCAACTCGCGTTGTGGGTGACGGTGCTGCTGACCGCCACCTCCGGCGCGCTATATCTGTGGCGCAACCGCGCGCTGTATCTCAAGGGCGTGTGAAGGCGGAAACGGCGGAGCGCGGAATTTATTCCGCTTCAACGTCCGCTGGCTCGAAAACCCCGGGAATCCCGGAAGGTTATCCCGGTTCGCACAGCGGGGCGGAATAAATTCCGCGCGCCAACATTCACAAGTCGCTTTACCGACGTGGGGTCGCGTTGGTCAACGGCAGTGTCTCGCCGGGGCCGTTGCCGGCGGGCTGATAGACGGCGGGTGGCAGACCGGCCAGCGGATCGCGCGTGCGGTAATGCCGCCACGCGGCGAAAATTCCCACACCCAACCCCACCACGACCAACGCGCCCAGCACCAGCCCGGTTTTGCGCCAATCCAGCCGCGACAGCAGCAGCGTGAGAAAATCCAGCACCCCGCGCGGCGGTTTCGACAACGACGGCGGTTCGGAGAATTTCTCCGTCAGCGCCAGTTCGCCCTCGAGCCCCGACATTACTTGCGGCACGTCGAGTTTGAGCAAGGTGGCGTAGGTGCGCACGAATCCGCGGATGTAAACCGGGGCCGCAAACACGTCGAAATTCCCGTCTTCGAGCGCGCGGATGTGGTCGGTGCGGATTTTTGTGGTTTCGGCGACCTGATAAACCGTGAGCTTGCGGGCTTCGCGGGCGGAGCGGAGTTGTTCGGCGACGGTTGACATGACGCCCCTATTTACCTCGATTGCGCCAGCTTTGGCAATTCCGTAAACGGATCGTAAACGGACCGAGCGCCGAGTCGAGTCGGCGCGCGGAGCGCGACGGGCCCGCGACCGCACCTGTCCGGTCTTCCAAGAGAAAATGAGCCGGCGCATTGATCGCGTGATCCGCTATCTTCTCGGAGGGGTTCCCAGACTTCGCGCATCGGGATCGCGCGCGCTGGCAGTGGAACCGAAGCTGATCGTGTGCGACGAACCGGTAAGCGCGCTGGACGTTTCGGTGCAGGCGCAGATCATCAATTTGCTGCAGGATTTGCAGCAGCAGCAAGGCGTCGCCTGCCTGTTCATCGCGCACGATCTCGCGGTGGTCGAACACATCAGCCGTCGTGTGATGGTAATAAATCTGGGCAAAGTCGTGGAACTGGCCGAAGCCAGAATTTTACTTCGCGCGCCGAAGCATCCCTACACGCAGGCGCTCATCTCGGCGATTCCTGAAATTGATCCCGACACGAAGCGGAAGCAAATCGTGTTACCCGGCGATGTGCCGTCGCCGATCCATCCGCCGTCAGGATGCCGGTTTCATCCACGCTGTCCGATTGCGGAGGAGCCGCGGTGTGAGACGGAAATGCCGGGGTTGCGTGAGCTGACGCCGCGACATTGGGCGGCGTGTCACTTGGCCTAACCGCAACGGTTATCGCCGAGGGAGATCAGTCGTGAAGTCGTGGTGCGCCTCCCCGTCCGCTGTTTTAACAATGAGGCGATATTTGACCCCAGGTTCGAGAGGATCGGGTTTTTCGCCTTTCACGGCCGGGCGCATGCCGCGCAGGTAACTGCCGTAAGCAAAGCTGGCCATCGGAATGGAATTCGAGTCTGTGACCATGTTCCAAATGGCGTGGGCGTATTTGTTGGTTTCGATCTCGGCAGCCATAAAAACCTTGATGTCGGTGAATCGGTAGTAAGTGTTGAAGGAAAATACAACCAGGGCGCCGAGGTCAGTAACAGGCTGGCGCGCCCGGGGACGCCCGGTCACCGGACTGATCCGGTGGGAGATTTGAATAGGCTGGGTCGAAAAGTAGTCCCTGTTCACATACAAACACAATCCGCCCAGCCCGAGCACGGCGACGACGCAGAGAATGAGTTTTTTTTTCGGCATAAACGTTGTGGTTGACGCTGTCGAATGATAAATATTCGACCGCGACACGGGCAGGATGGTATCACGCCGGGCAACGTAACAGTAGTGAAACCTTTTGGTTTCGCGGTGCGTCCTCTCTCAGTGTGGCCGTGGGAAGGAATTGATGAAGACAGCGAAGCAACTTTGCGGCAGGCGAAAAGCCAGTACTGAACCTGGCCGCGCGTTTACTTTGATCGAGCTGTTGGTGGTAATTGCGATCATCGCAATTCTTGCCTCCATGCTGCTGCCAGCCTTGTCGCGGGCGAAGGAAGCCGCCTACCGGATCAAATGCGCCAATAATCTCAAGCAACTCTCGCTCTCGGTGTCCCTTTACGCGGGCGACTATGGCGACTTGCTGCCGCCCCGGACCAACGCCTATCGCTGGCCGACCCAGTTGCAAGACGGCTACCGCAACCTGGAGATATTGGTCTGCCCCACGGACGCGAAGCGCGGTGAACCCCTCACCGACAAGAGTTCACCGACGCTGGCGGATCGTTCACCCCGTAGCTACCTCATCAACGGCTGGAATGATTATTTCTGGCGGGCCACCGGCAATCAGGACATCGCTAGCTTCAACGGAAGGTCAATCAAGGAAACCGCCATCAAACTGGTTTCAGAAACGGTGCTCTTCGGCGAGAAGAAGAACATTGACGTCGGCCCGCCCATTGGCCGGGTTTCGCCACACTACTTCATGGACCTGCTCGAACCGGAAGCCAACGGATCTGTGGGCAACGACGGGGTGCAGGTCGAGCGTGGCTGCCACTCGGCACAACAAGCCGGCACGTTGAGCCGGTCTGGAGCTTCTAACTTCGCGTTTGCCGACGGCAGCGTGCGGCTCTTGAAGTACGGCAAGGAGATCTGGCCGCTGAATCTCTGGGCAGTGGACGACCCGGATCGCATTTCGTTCGCGTTTCAACCGTAAGGTCGAGGAGGAGTGGAGCAGGCGAAACCGAGAGAGGCAATTGGCCAACAGAAGACCGTCGTCATGCTTTCCTCTGCTTTAACACTTGTTGCCGATGGAGTTCACGGAAGTGTTGAATTTCCTGGCACTTTGCGGGATGGGGTTGAGTGCGACTGGAAATGTGTTGGCAATCAATCACAAGGAATGCGTTTGGCGGTTGCGTGAGCAACCGTCGCGGCTTACATGGGGTGGGCAAAGACCCACGCCATGTTTTTCCGCGTCACACGAGCCGGTCGCCACCAGGATGTGCAAATGGCCCGCAGCTACCGGGAGGGTGGCGAGGTCAGACCGCAGACGATGTTGTCACTGGGACGGCTGGAGGCCATGCCGGCCAGCGGGCAGTTGGACGCGCGGTTGCGTTCGGGGTTGCGGTTTGAGTCGGCGGCTGGTGGTGCGGGAGGCACAGGCGGCTGGCCAGACCGAAGCGGTGGTGGTCAGGAAGATCGGCCCCGACCTGGTCTTCGGACGGTCCTGGGAACAAACGGGGACCGCGGCGGTGCTGGGGGAGTTGTTGCGCTGCCGGCGGCAGTCGCATGTGGATGGAGGAAGACCCGAAACAGCGCGTTTCCACCGTTCGCGCCCGGGAAGCTCTGGCCGCGGGCGCCCAGACCGTAGCCGTCGGCTATCCGTTCTGCCTCACCATGATGACGGATGGCGTGGCCGCGCAAACCGACTCCGCGCGCATCATGGACGTGGCGGAGATCCTCACTGAGCGTTTGGGACTTTAGCCGCCCTGCTCGATTGGGACAGTTTGGAAGTGTGCGGACTCCGCAGCGATAACACTCCCAAAAGGGCTTGACCATCAAGTGCCCCTTGACGATTTAGTGTAATACTCCGGACGGATCCGTTCACATACAAATAAGGTTTTGGCACACCGCCGGCTTGACCACGGGCTGGCGCGCCGGTATAGACTTGGGGCGCAGTTCATTGAAGCCAAAGTAGCTCAGTGGTAGAGCAACGGTTTCGTAAACCGTAGGTCGTGGGTTCAATCCCCACCTTTGGCTCCACTTCCCAAGGACGTTCAACCAAACCGAGCGACTCACACTTTGCCACGAAAATCTTCGATGGTCTTCACCAGTCCGGCGGCCAACGGCACTTTTGGCTCCCACTTCAAATATTTCCGCGCGCGCGTGAGGTCGGGCCGGCGCTGTTTCGGGTCGTCCTGCGGCAGGGGTTTGAAAACGATTTTGCTGCGCGAGTTCGTGGCGCGGATGATTTCCAGCGCGCTCGGTCTGTGAATGCACGAGCAGATCGCCGAAAATCTCGAAGGTCGAGGCAATGGGGAAACGCGCTTTCTTGTTTTTCGCCAATTCGAGCGCCTTGTGCGTGTCTGGGCGCACTGACTTGGGGTGCGCGTAAATCGCTCGCCTCATCCCTCCACCAGTTCAGTGCGGAAACCGGGTCAGGCTGAACAGTACGAAGCTCACAGCGTAAATCACCCAGAAGCCCGTCGCCCATAACTCTAGCCTTTCCACCGGCAACTTCCGCCAACCCATGGCAAGCACCAGCGCCACCGGATACAACAGCGGAAACAGGTGCCGTCCCTGCCCCATCCCAAACAGGTAGCCGAAGCGCAGCACCAGTACCAGGTTGAAACCTAGCGCCAGCAGAAACGCGCAGAATAACGGACCATTGTGTTTCAAGTTTGCAGGGTCCACCGCCGGTTCTGTTTGGGCAGGGGTTTGTTGACCCACCAGCCACAGCACCAGCACACCAAAGCCCAGCAACGGAAACGGATAGTTCACGTCATTGCTCAAACCGGAAACCGACCAGAAGGTTTTGGCAAGGTTATGCGCCGCGGACGCCACGCCGTAGAGGAACGAAGGCCACATGAGCCGGTCGGTGGCCAGGTATTCCGGCGTGGGCGTGCCGTAAAGCCGCCAGTTGCGCAGCGCCCATGGGAGATACATCAACGTGGCCAGTCCCAACGCGATAGCCAGATGCCGGATTGCGGCGCGCCACGCGAGGCGTTGGCGGCTGGCATCCAGCACGGGCAGCAGCGCAATGGCGGGAAGGAAGACAACGGCGGATTGTTTCGTCCATAACGCCAACCCCAGCACCAGCCCGAGCGCGAGGGAGGTATTCCACGCCGGCTGGCGTTGCGCCATGAGGCACAGCACCGCGCCACCCAGCGTGGCGAGAAGGTTGTCGTTGTTGATCGTCGCCGAGACAAAAGCGTAAGTGGGCAGCAGGCAGACAAGACCCAACACCAACACGCGAATCAGTTCATCCTTGATCTGCATGCGCCGGAGGAGCACGACGCCGAACCAGACGTTGAGCAGCCAGAGCAGGATGGAAAACACCCGCAGCACGAGAACGATCGCCGCCGGTTGCTGAAACACCGCTTGCGCCGCCTGGAAGGCCGGCACCAGAAGCGCGTAGTAGAGCGGCGGCTGGTAATACTCCCATTCGTTGCTGGCATCGCCGAGCTTGCTGTTCAAGACCGGGATGGAATGGTGCTCCGCGAGGTGCTGGACGTAGTGGTAGTGGGATTGTTCGTCCGGCGCGTAGAACGCGGGCGTGAACCAGACAAAGGCGACCCGGCACAGCAGTCCAACAACGAGCAACGCGAAAAACAGCGAGCGCGCGGAGACGGGGTGGTCACTCCGGAAGCTCACACTTTGTCGCGAAAGTAGGCGATGGTTTTTTTCAGTCCGGCCGCCAGCGGCACTTGCGGCTCCCACTTCAGGAACTTGCGCGCCTTGGTGATGTCGGGTTTGCGCTGTTTCGGATCATCCTGCGGCAAAGGGCGGAAAACAATTTTGGTCCGCGACTTTGTAGCATGGATGATTTCTCCGGCGAATTGTACCATCGTCAATTCGGTCGGGTTGCCGATGTTCACCGGCAAGGCGTAATCGCTCAGCATCAGCCGGTAGATGCCTTCGATCAAATCCGACACGTAACAAAAGCTGCGCGTTTGTTTCCCATCGCCAAAAACGGTGATCGGCTTGTTCGTGAGCGCCTGACTGATGAACGCCGGCACCACGCGGCCGTCGTGCAGTCTCATGCGTGGGCCGTAAGTGTTGAAGATGCGGACGATGCGCGTCTTAACTTTGTGTTCGCGGTGGTACGCCATCGTCAGCGCCTCGGCGAAGCGCTTGGCCTCGTCGTAGCAACCGCGCGGACCGATGGTGTTCACGTTGCCCCAATATTCCTCGGTCTGCGGATGCACGAGCGGGTCGCCGTAAATCTCGGAGGTCGAGGCGAGGAGGAAACGCGCGTTTTTATTTTTCGCCAGGCCGAGCGCCTTGTGCGTGCCGAGCGAGCCGACCTTGAGCGTTTGGATCGGAAATTCAAGGTAATCCACCGGGCTGGCGGGCGACGCGAAATGCCAGACGTAATCCACCGGTGCATCGAGGAACAGGAACTCGGTGACATCCTGCTGGATGAATTTGAAATCCGGATTGCCGCCCAGGTGCGCGATGTTGTCCACCGAGCCGGTGATGAAGTTATCAATGCCGATGACCTTATGTCCGCGCGCCAGCAGCAAGTCGGTCAGGTGCGAGCCGAGAAATCCGGCGGCGCCGGTGACGACCGAGCTGGGTTGCTTTCGTTTCATTGGCGAAGGGGTGCGACGTTGTAACAATTTGGGGTTTTCACGACTTCACTTCGCCCCCGTGCCCAGCAGCACGACCGGAATGGTGCGCACCAGAATCTTCAAGTCCAGCCACAGCGACCAATTGTCAATGTATTCCAAGTCCAGCCGCACCCAGTCTTTGAATTCGATGATCTGGTTGCGGCCGCTGACCTGCCAGAGGCAGGTGAGGCCGGGCCGGACGCTCAACCGGCGGCGATGGGACAGGTCGTTGAAACGCCGGACTTCGTCCACCGGCAGCGGTCGCGGGCCGACCAGGCTCATCTCGCCACGCAGCACGTTGAAGAGCTGTGGAAACTCGTCAATGCTGTAACGGCGCAGGATTTTGCCCAACGGCGTGATGCGCGGGTCTTTGGTGACCTTGAAGACCGGGCCGCGCATCTCGTTCATGGCTTCCAGCTCGTGCTTGAGTTGCTCCGCGTTGGTGACCATGGTGCGGAACTTGTAGAGGGTGAACGGCGCGCCATTCAGCCCCGAGCGCATTTGATGGAACAGCACCGGTCCGGGGGAGCTCAATTTGATCAACAACGACACGAGTGCCAGCGGCAGCGACAGGAGGAGCAACGCCACGATGGCGCCCACAAAATCCATGGCCCGCTTCGCCACGCTTTGCCACGAGGCTTCCGGCGTGGTGCGAAATACCATCACCGGCCGGCCGTAGAAATCATCGAAACTCGTGCGTGAAATCTGGGTGCGAAAAAAGTCCGCCACCAGCCAGGCTTCCACACCTTCCATCTCGCAGGCCTTGATGACCGCCTCGACCTGCTCAAAGTAAGTGTGCCGGGCGCCGAGGATGACGCCGTTGACCGAGTGGTCGTGCAAGAGTTTCACCAGCGCGTCGAGCGACGTCTGGTTCAAGTCCAGTTCGGCCACGACCTTCATATTGACTTCCGGATGCGCCCGCAACTCGTCGCGCATGCGCGCGGTTTCCTCGCTCGCGCCGATGAGGAGGAAGCGCCGTTGGTGTTGCGCCTGGGACAGTTTGCTTTGGACCACCCACCGCACGATTTCCTCCTTCAAATACACCAGCCCAAAACTGATGAATCCGAACCAAATCACCATCGAACGCGCCACGTTGAGCTTCAGGAAAAAGAACGCCAGAATCAAACCCACGGTGATTAAGAAGCACCCTTTGAACAGCGGCCAGAGGGTCTTGTGGCGTGAACTGATCATCGGCCGGTCATAGAACCCTTGTGATTCCAAAACCAGCGGGGCGACGGGAATCAGGATGAGGTAGAACCAGGAAACCGTCTCCATTCCCTTGGGCGGAAGCGGGAGATTCAACCACTCAACGATCGCCAGGTTGGACCGCAACATGTAAGCCAGCCAAAAGCTCAACGCAAACAGACACGCATCCATCAATTGATGGATTTGCATCCGAATCTGGCGATCTCGACGCAGCATGTAAGAATGGTTGCCCGGTCCGGTAACAATTTAGCCAACCGCCGTCATCAAGGCAATCGTCGCCAGCTTCAAGCCTGCGGCGATTTTGAATTGGGCCAGACACGTCATGGCCGGGCCGTGGCGGGTTCTCCGGCCTTCGGCGTCAGTTGAAACTCCGGCACGGAGGCGGCAATAAATTTTTTCATTCGCTCGAAGGTGGCGCCCTCCTGTCCCGGCAAACAAACAGCAAAACACGAAACGTAAGCCCAGCGTTGCAGTACGCCCGTCTGCAACAGATGCTTCGCCATCCACCACATGCGCTCCCGGCCAGACATGTTGCCGCTCAGCGCGCCATCCGCCACGAACCAATAGACGTAAACCCCGCGAAGCGTGACTGGCTTGCCATCGGCGTTCTGAATCGTGCGCGTGGACACCAACTTGATGATGGGCAGTTCATACGGCTGCGGGCGTTCCACTGGGACCGTGGTTTCTTGTGAATCGGCGCTGTCAATCTTCCACCCACTGCCTCCGAGACAATACTGAGGCTTGTGAATGCTGGTCCGGTCGGTGCCCATCAACACCACGTCGA
>JALOTT010000476.1 GCA_025457745.1 Verrucomicrobiota bacterium | reverse complement strand
AGATCCTCGAGAAATCCAGGAACGCTGGTGACTTCTTCCGGCTTGATCCAACGGCTGGGCGGTTCACCTCCGGCTAGGTCGTTGGTGCCGTTGATGCCGATGAACGGGCGGTGCGGGTCGTAGCAGTTGACGTTGTGAAAGAACGGGCGGCCCTGCTCGCGAGCCATCTTGAGGAACTTGCGGGTGGCCTCCGCCAGTTTCGTCGGGTGGCGGCTGATCTTGTCTTCCGCAACATCGGCGCAGAACTTCTCCGCCGGCTGATGATGGTTGTTCTTGCCGAACATCGAAATCAGGTAACCGGCGTCGTGCAGTTGCTGGTTGAGCGTTTGCACTTCGGGCTTGATGGGGAAAAAGCCCATCGCGCCGTTGCGATGCGGGTACAACCCGGTCTGCATGATCTGCCGCACCGGCTGGCAGACGGCCACGGTCGAATAAGCATATTGGAACCGGAGTCCCTCCGCGGCGAGCTGGTCAATATGTGGCGTCAGGTCTTTGATCGGCCCGCCATAGACGCCGCTCGAGTCGAAGTTCATGTCGTCGGCGGTGAAGAAGAGGACATTCAACCGGGTCGGGGTTTCTGCGGCTACTGCGCCACCGGGCAAACTCATCAGTTGGAGGGTGGCGGCGAAACCGGTGCCGAGGAGGGGAACGATGTTACGGATGAATTTCATTTGTTTGAGTGCAAGCTCCTGACTGGTGAATTTAGAAGCAGAATTTTATTGGGAGTTTGGATGGGGATTGGTGCTGCCGCGATTGGTCAACAAAACCGGGGGGATAATCAGCTCCTGTTTCTGCGCCAGTAGTCGCTCGCGCAACTTCGGATAAGGCGCATCCTGCACTGCCGAATTCTCCCGCACCGCCAGGGCGGCAGCAACCCCGGCGCTCTGGCCGATGATCATCCAGGTCGGCTCCACGCGGATCGAACTGAAGCCGACATGGGTGCAGGACAACGCCACCGGCACCAGCAGGTTGGCGCACTCGGCGGGTTTCGGCAGGATGGCGCGATAGGGGATGTGATAAGGGTAGCCGTGTCCCGTTCCCGTCATCCTGACCGGCATGATGGTGCCTTCGTTGATGACTCCGCCGTCCTTCAATGCAACGCGCTGACAGTCGTGCGAATCAATGGGGAAGGACGAAATCGCGATCGGGTCGTCCTTTTTCCGATTCACGAGGATGTCGTTCTGACTGATGACATACATGCCCTTCATGCGGCGACCCTCGCGGACGTAGAGTTGCGGCGGGAAGTGACCGGTCTCGGGAAACTCGTCCTGACAAAGCCCTAATCTGGAATACTCCTTGCGGACGTTCATGGGCACGGCCGGATCAGTGGTGAGAAAATGATAGAACTCCAGAGTATATTGCTTGTGCGCTTCCCACATGGCGGCGCGCCCCGCCTCGTCCGCTCCGCTCCAGCCGTTGCCGGCGCCCACAAGCCCCAGCGAAAACTGCCCGTGAATCGAGTTGTTGCCGTCGAACTTGTCGCCCGGAATCGGGTAGAGATCCCATCCGAGCTTGCCCTTTCCGCCGGATTTCAGGAACCGGCGCATGACTTCAAAACGCGCGGGGTCGTAGTGCGCGGGCTCGGGAACCGCCACACGGTTTGCCGGGGCTGCAGTCAGGCAGAGTCGAAAACTGTAAACCATCACTTTCCGGTCGCCCGCCTCGTCAGGACCGGCATCCGTCGTGGTGACCAACGGCAGCGGCTTGCCATCCGCATTAAGGCCCGAAATATCCATCTTCACTTTCGGATATTGTTTCCCCGCCAGTGATTCGCCGAACTCCTTGCGCCCCTCGCGCCCGATGGTCCAACTGACTCCCGCGGCCGCCATCAGATCGCCTTCGTAAGTAGCGTCAATGAATACTTTGGCGGCGAACTCCCCGTCGCGGGTGATCAAGTGGGTGATGCGCGTTCCATTTTTCTTCACCGTCACAAGGCGACGCCTGGTCAAGACCTCGACCTTGGCCTCGTCCAGCATCTGCTTCGTGACCCGGGCCGCGACGTGGGGTTCGTAGGTCCACTTGGCCTGATCCTTGACGCGCACCGCGTAGGGCAGCGTGATTCCGCGGGCGGTGTAGTCCTTTTCGATCCGGGCGTGCCATTCGTCGAACAAGCCCATCACCGTGTTGCGGACGGTCTGGTTCGAATCGCTGAAACTGAGCCCGCCGGTGTTCACCCCGCCGACGTGATCGGTTGGTTCCAGCAGGATCACCGAAGCGCCTTCGCGCGCGGCGGCGATCGCCGCACAAAATCCGCCGGGCGTGGCGCCATAGACGATCACGTCGGCTTCCGTGGCGGCCCTTACCGAAGGGAGGAAGCCCAGGATCACTGAGGCAAAGAGCCAGCAGCAGTTGCGGAGAGTGTTCACAGATCGAAGCGCAATCAACCGCGTCGCCAGCGGGGAGGAAAAACAGATGCGAGTAACCAGCTTTGTCATTCGGCCGGAATTTAATTCTTTCATGTGACTCAATCGGTTTATGGCGACCAGGCTATCAGTTCATGATCACGTTCTCGCTCGGATTCACTGCAATGACCTGCGGTAGTCGGCACAACGGTCGCGGAGAGTGCGCAACGTCTTGGCGTGGGTCGGGTCGTGGGCCAGGTCCTTTTCTTCCTGCGGGTCGGCCGCCAGATCGAAGAGTTGCTCCACAGGCGGATGAGGCTCGGTGTAGCGGATGTATTTCCAGCGTTCGGTGCGTACGCCTTCACTCTTGGGGATCGGCCGCCGCCCCGGTTCGGGGGTGTAAACGTGTTCGTAATACCAGTCCTCGCGGCCCCTGGTGGCCGCATCACGCAACAGCGGTTGGAGATTCACGCCCTGCATGCCAGCCGGCACCGGCAAACCAGCCATCGTGAGAATCGTCGGCGCCACATGAGCCATTTGCCTTCCAGCGCATGCGCGCCATCGAGCGAGCCGTTGTCGGACGTGTGAATGACCACGGTGTTGTCATCGAGTCCTTGCTCTTTGAGCGCTTGGCAAATCTGGCCAATGGCGAGGTCGGACCGGCTGATCAAGGCATATTCCGACCGCAGCTCGGCTTGGAAGGCCTCCGGCTTTTGCAGCCACTCCGGCACCGCGTTCAAGCCGCGACGCACGATCTCCGGCAACGCGTCGAACGACTGGCGCGTCAGGTTGGACGGCTGCGGAATTGTGCTCCCGGCTATGGGGTCCTTGAATTCCGGATCGGGGTAGTTCCGCGGGCCATGCGGCTCCTTGAACGCCATGATCAGGCAGAACGGCTGGTCCGGCTTGGTCTGCTTGAGGAAGCCGACCGCCTTCTCGGTCATCACCGTCGTCAGGTAGCGCGCCTTGCCATCAATGGTCTGCTTGAAGGCGATGCTTTGCGGGAAGCCATACCAGAGGTCGAACTGGTCAGCCGGCAGCGCGAGGTCGTTGGTGCCCTGCGGCGCGCCGATGGCGAACTTACCGAGAAACGCGGTGCGGTAACCGGCCTCGCGCAACAGCGCCGGAAAAGTCTGTCGCCATTGCGCGGCGGACAGGGGCTGCTTGAAGTCCTCGATTCCGTGGCGGCGCATGTGTTGCCCGGTGTAGATGCTGGCCCGGCTGGAGCAGCAAATGGCCGTGGTGACAAACGCCTTCTCGAA
>JALOTT010000475.1 GCA_025457745.1 Verrucomicrobiota bacterium | reverse complement strand
TTTCATCCGACAAACCGATTTTGAGAATTCGTGCTGACCAATGATGACGCCAATTTGGTGCAGGCTATGTAGTGTTATTTATACGCGGACATGTAGCAAAGGCCAAACCAAAAGCGATGGAAAACGATATTGCTGTGATTGCCCACAACACGATGGCCATTAATGGTGATACTGACTTTTTAGAACGCGGCGCAGTTATATTTGTTGGTGATGGTGACGCTGGCACTTGCACCGGAACAAAGATCATTGTCTCCAAATGACAATGGGGACATTCAATGGTGCGCGTTTTGCCTTTGGCCAAGTTGGAAGCATCAAACTCAATTCCGCCATCGCAATGCTGGCATTTGCAAGTTGCGTAATTTGTCTGACTCGCTTCCATTTATTTTCAAGAGTGAGCCATTGCTCCTTTTTCCTCCGGCCCGACCCACTTGTTGTGTTCCTTGATGAGGTCCACGAGCCGTTCCACCGCTTCGGCTTCGGGGATGTTGAATTTGATTGGCGTTTTGCCGACGTAAAGATTGATCTTGCCGGGTGCGCCGCCCACGTAGCCAAAGTCCGCGTCGGCCATTTCACCCGGGCCGTTCACGATGCAGCCCATGATGGCGATCTTCACGCCTTTGAGATGTTCCGTGCGCGCCTTGATGCGCGCGGTCACGGTCTGCAAATTGAAAAGCGTCCGTCCGCACGAGGGGCACGCGACGTAATCGGTCTTGAACGAACGACAACCCGCCGCCTGCAAAATGTTGTAAGCCAGCCTCAGCGATTGGCCCGCGCCAGATTCGCTGCGCACCAGAATCGCGTCGCCAATGCCGTCCGCCAGCAGCGAGCCGATGACGACGGAGGCGCGAAGCAGGGCGATCTTTGGTTTGAGTAGGACAGGCGTCGCGCCTGTCTCCATATTCCTGTTTTGGTTTCCCGATGGATTAGAGACAGGCGCGACGCCTGTCCTACATTCGTTGAAGCCCAGGCAATCCTTCAGCAAAATTGGATTGTTGCGGCCAAGGCGCTTGAGTTTCGCCTCGAGCAAACGGAACGCGGTGATGGCCGGCAGATTCACGCCGTCCTTCACGGTGACCAGTTGCGTGTCGCAGTTAATTTCAAAATCCTGTGTGGGATCAATCTCCGCTACGTTCAGGTCTTCATAGACCGCTTCCGGCTTCACGTCGTCCTTGGGCCGAAGCTTCGGCGCGACTTTGTCCCAGGTCGCCCGCGTGACAACGACGCGGATGAGTTGTTCCCCACCGCATTTGACGTGTCCGGTCAATTCGATTTCAGGCGTCTCGCGGCGTTCGAAGCGGAAGGGGTCAAAGGGGAATGTAGCTGCGCTTGTGAAAGCGCGGATATCCTCGCCCGTCCGCGAACTCACGTTCGCGGCTACGGACAATTGGGGAATCTGCGCCAGCAGATCGCGGCAGACTTCGATCTCGCGCGGGCTGTCTTCCGTGAGCGAGACGCGAATGGTATCGCCGAGGCCATCGCAAAGAAGCGAGCCGATGCCGATGGCGGATTTGATGCGGCCATCCTCCCCTTCCCCGGCTTCGGTGACGCCCAGGTGAATCGGGTAATTCCAATCCGGCCCTTCCTGCTCCAACCGCGCAACGAGCAGGCGATAGCACTCAATCATCACCTTGGGATTGGACGACTTCATCGAGAACTTGAAGTTGTGGAAGTCATGCTTGCGCGCGATGCGGGCAAATTCCAGCGCGCTCTCGACCATGCCGAGCGGCGTGTCGCCGTAGCGGTTCATGATGCGGTCGGAGAGCGAGCCGTGGTTCGTTCCGATGCGGAGGCAACGCTTCAGCTTCTTCGCCTCAATCACCAGCGGCGCAAAATCATCCTCGATGCGCTTCAACTCGGCGGCGTATTGAGCTTCGGTATATTCCTTGACCGCGAATTTCTTGGAGTCGGCGTAATTGCCCGGATTCACGCGCACGACTTCGACCCACTTCACCGCTTCCAACGCCGCTTCCGGTTTGAAATGGATGTCCGCAACGATGGGCACGTTGCAGCCGCGCTGGTGGAGTTCAGCCACAATGTTCTGCAAATTGGCCGCGTCCTTGACCGTTGGCGCGGTAATGCGGACCAACTGGCAGCCGACCGCGACCAGTTCCAGTGTTTGCTTCACGCACTCGGCGGTGTCCATCGTGTCGCACGTGATCATGGACTGCATCACGACGGGATGTTCGCCGCCCATGACGAAGCCGGCATGTTTTGGGTCACCGACGATGATTTCGCGGGTTTTGCGGCGCTGATAAAGGTAGGGTGAGTCGCAGTAGTGGAGAGCTTTCATCGCGCGTTGGCGGGCGGCGCTTCGTTCTTTTCAATCGTCATTTCCTGTTTGAACAGGGAGCGGAACAGCCGGAAGCGTTTCACATCGTTGAACGACACGTAAAGCATGAAACTGATGAGCAGCACGGCGAATCCCGTGGTCGTGTATTCGACGAGGCGGTTGGGCAACGGCCGGCCAAAGAGACGCTCAATCGCCGCCATGAGGCAGTGACCGCCGTCGAGCACCGGGATGGGCAGCATGTTGATGATGGCGAGGTTGATGTTGAGCAGCACCAAAAAACTCAATGCCAATCGCCAATCGCTGTTCACCTGCGCTGCGAGCAAGGCGAGGATTCCGGGTGGCCCGCTTAAATCTTTGATGCCGACGCCCGTTTGCTTCGAGTGGGTCAGCGCGCTGAAAGTGTTCACGGTGCGGTCAATGACCGCGAGGATTTGCGTCCACGGCGCGATGTGTTCGATGCGATAGATCGGTCTGCCCGAGCCGATTTCCGCGCCGATGCGGCCGACGCTGGCGCTCGTGTCGAGCCGCGGAGTGACTTTCAGCGTCTGACGCGTTCCATTGCGCTTGACGACGATTTCCTTCGTCTCACCGGGACATTTCTGGATGAGCTTGATGAATTGATCCGCTAATAACCCGAACAACAAGATCTACAAAGAAGATAAAAATCATTCCCAACACCACGCTCATCACATAACTTAATTAAAATATAATCGAGAATTGGCCGGCGCGCGCGATGAAGACCGGCAGATTCGTGCCGCGCGCGAGAATGGTTGTCTCCTGAACCTCGTGCCACGACGTGACGCGTTTGCCATCCACGGAAATGATTTCGTCACCGGGTTGAATTCCGAGCTTGGCCTCTGGCGAACCCGGTTCGACGTGGCCGACGATGGGCGGATTTACTTGCACGGGAATGCCCGTCCACCACAAGAGACACGCGATGACGATGCCGAAGAAGACGTTCATGGCCGGCCCGGCGATGGCGACGAGGATTTTTGAGAAAGGCGAAGCCGGCGGCAATTTTTCCGCGCCTTCCCCGGCCTTGCCTTCGATTGCGTCGGACGTGGCCATTTGCGGCAGCTTCACAAAGCCGCCAGCGGGAATCCAGCGCCAAGACCACTCCACGCCATCGTGCATCCAACTGACTATTTTAGGGCCAAATCCAATGGAGAAGCCCTCGATCTTCAAGCCGCGCCGCCGCGCCATCCAGTAATGTCCGTATTCATGCACGAACACGGCGGCGCCAAAAAGCAGGATGACCGCAACGGACACGTAAATAACATTCAAAATTGCCATAGTTCAAAAACAAACCAGCCACCGCCGGACGGGAGCGCGGTGAATATATCAGGAGAAACTGGATCTGCAATGAATCAAACTGCGCCAGGCAGAAGCCTCGCGTTACTTGGCAGCCTCGCTTCGCGCCCAAGCATCGGCCTTCAAAATCTGGTCCAGTGTCGGATGCGGCACAACCTTGTGCCTGTCCATCGTCCGGCGGACGGTTTCGGTGATTTGCGGGAAATTGATTCTCCGATTCACGAATGTTTCGACCGCCACTTCGTTGGCGGCGTTCAATACGGCGGGCAGAGTTCCGCCCACCTCCCCTGCCCTGCGCGCCAGCTTGAGCGACGGGAAACGATCCAAGTCGGGTTCTTCAAACGTGAGGTTGGCGATTTTGGGAAAATCAGTTTGGACGCGTTCACTCGCCGCGCGATCGGGATAAGTCAGCGCGTATTGAATCGGCAGGCACATGTCAGGCGTGGAAAGTTGCGCGAGCAGCGAGCCGTCCACAAACTCGACCATCGAATGAACAATGCTCTGCGGATGCACCACCACACCGACGCGCGCCATTTCGATGTCGAAGAGCCAGCGCGCCTCGATCATTTCCAGCCCTTTGTTGAAGAGCGTGGCGGAATCAATCGTGATCTTGCGGCCCATGACCCACGACGGATGTTTGAGGGCGCGCTCGACCGTGATGCCTGGGAATTCATCCTTGGGCGTGGTGCGAAACGGCCCGCCGCTCGCGGTGAGCCACAGTTTGCGGACGGATGAAGCCGGTTTTCCGTCGAGGCATTGGAAAATCGCCGAGTGCTCGCTATCCACCGCGAGAACCCGCACGCCGTATTTGCGCGCCTCGCTCATCACAATCTCGCCGGCCATGACGAGAATTTCCTTGGACGCCACGGCGATGTCCTTGCCCGCGCGAATCGCCGCCAGCGCCGGTTGTAGTCCGGCGGTGCCGACGATGGCGATGAGCACGATGTCCGCACCCGGCAACGTGGCGAGCTTCAGCAGACCATCCGCTCCGGAGAACACCTCGCACGCCGTGCCGAGTGAATCGCGAAGTTCGCCGGCTTTCACGGGGTCGGTAATGGAAATCACCTCCGGCTGGTGCTTGCGGGTTTGTTCGAGCAGCAGTTCGGTATTGTTGCCCGCCGCCAGCCCAAGCAAACGGATTCGGTCCGGCAAATCCCCAGCCACTTTGATGGTGCTGGTGCCGATGGAGCCGGTGCTGCCCAAGAGAACGACGTTCTTCATTTGCGATTTACGATATACGATTTACGCGCGGCTGGAGGCGCGGGCGGTTTTTGCTGATGAGACCACAATTGCAAGGATTTCGTCTCCCTCCTTCATTAATTCGCGCAAGCGAGCGGCTTTGACCAGGCTGTTGTCTACGAGCAGTTCCATCCAGAACAAGGATTCGTCGCATTCCTCCTCCACAACGCGGAGCTTGTTGATGAAGTCTGCGCTCGACTTGGCGCGGCAAACCGCACGATAGTTCGCTCCCACTGACGTTCCACTTCGCAAAAGTTGATGCCCAAGTGTGCGGGCAATCCAGTTGTTCGGTAGCGCCGCACAGAGTTTTACGACACGATTAGCATAAGCTTTGGTCCGGGCCTTCATTTTTTCTCGAGTCATAAGCTTCAACCTTTGTCTGTTTGTTTTATCGTCGTTTGCTGACGGGCGCGTAAATCGTATATCGTAAATCGCAAATTCCTCACGGGTGTGTCAGCACATGCCGCAGGTAGAGATACATGATGGGCGCATTGAACAAAAGGCTGTCCAGCAGGTCGAGGATGCCGCCGATGCCGGGGAACAGTTTGCCCGAATCTTTCACGCCCGCTTCACGTTTGAAAAGCGATTCGATGAGGTCGCCCACGACGGCGGTCGAACTCAGCACCACGCCAAGCACGATGGCGTGCAGCGGCTTCATGCCGGCCATTTTGTCTCCGAGGAAATGCGCGAACACCACACTGGCTGCGGTTGAAACTACAATCGCGCCGACGAAACCCTCCCACGTTTTGGCCGGACTGATGCGCGGAATCATTTTGTGCCTGCCGATGAGCGAGCCGACGGCATACGCGCCGGTGTCGCTGAATTTCGTGACGACGATGAAGTAGAGGACGTAGAACTTGCCGTTGTCGTTGATGCCGGGGAAGAAATTGATTTTCTGGATGAAGTTCAGCAACCAGGGCACATACATCAGGCCGAAGATCGTCGTGGCGATGGCGAGGATGCCTGCCGTGTTGCTGCGCGCGACGAATT
>JALOTT010000105.1 GCA_025457745.1 Verrucomicrobiota bacterium | reverse complement strand
CGAAGGCCGCTTTTCTGTTTCTCATTACTCCACTTTGATTCGGTAAAAGAAGGAATTTTGGTTTGTCGCTGTTGTGTCGAGATATACATTCTCCGGCGGCGTTGAAAGAATGTGCTGCTCTAGGTTTGTGAATCCAAGACTCAAATCGCTCGCCCGCAGCACGGAATAAAGCTTGTTCGAAGCAGAGCCCCACGCAACGGTGACACCGTTCGTTCCCTCCGCCCCGATGCCGGTCAATCGGAGATAAGAATTCGGATTGCTGGGATCAGTTCCTGCGAGATACTCCGCGAGATTGCTCAAACCGTCTCCATCATAATCCAAAAGGGCGTCGGCAGCGTTGGTGGAACTCAGGAAGGCATATTGCACCTCGAAACTGTCCGGCATCCCATCGCCGTCCGCGTCCAGCCAGAGATTCACCGCAAAGCTGGACGTGTTGTTGTTCGTGTCCACGTCAGTCGTCACTAGGGTTTCGTCGGCACGCAGCGTGTAAACTTGTTCACCTTCGGGTTGCGTGCCAGCGGGCAGATCAAGCGCCACCTGAGCCAGACGACCGGGTTCCAGCAATGGGACTTCCACCGTCGCCAGCAACGCATTTGTGTTTCCAGCCCGCCGAATCGCCAGCACCGAGTTCGTCGCCGATGGTGCGCCGAGATTTTGCACCTGCGCGATCACCCGGACGGCCCCATTTGTTTCCGCCGACTGGCTGACCAGAGACACCGCCAAATCCGTCCCGCCTATGCTCAAGGACTGCTTGTTGTTCGCCTCGTCAAACTCCGTGATTGCGCCTGCCGGGTCTGCCACGGAATAAAGAACGTGATTCGTGGCTGGCTCCGGCACCACCCACAGCGCACTAACCGTGTTGGTCGCCGCGCCCTCCAACCACCCGGAGATCGAGACATTCGTGATGAGCACACCGCTATTGGTGGGATTGCCGTCGTAGAAAGCCACCACCGCGTTGCTCACCGCCACATCGCCAGCGTTGCGCAGCGTGGTCGACAACGTGACCGCCGCGCCGGGCAGATAGTTCTCCGCGCTCACGGTGAAGTCGCCCGCCGCCAGCGCCACGTCTTTGATCAGTCGCCGCTTGGTCACGCACAAATCCACCCGGCCCGGCTGCGGCACGTTGGTAATTGTGACCGTGCCGCCGCCTTCCAATTCCACTGTCTTGTTCGTGTAAATGATCTCCACCTTGTTGTAGGCCACGGTCAGGTTGCCCACGTCATCCCACACCGGCGCAAACGACCGCTCCAATGGCGGGTCGTTGAACAGTAGAGCGTCTTTGCTCCAGGTCGCCGATGCCGGGTCCAGCACCCGGTAATGCGCATCCGATCCGGCCTGACTCATCTCCTGCCAGAGCAACGCCAGATTCCCCGCCGGGCCAATCGTCATTGCATAATCCGCAAAGCCCGCCGTCTGTGAATCGGCGCGAACTGACGTGGAATTCGTCGAGAAATCCTGGCTCAACACCAAGTTCGTTCCGCTCTGCCAGATCAAATATCTGTGGCCATCCGATCCAACCGACACCCGCGCGTTGCGATTCCCACTCGTGTTGGTGGTGAACTGCATGGCCGCGCCCCAAACGCCGTTGCTCCATGCGTAGTAAAATACTTGCTGGTCGGCAGCGTTCGTCAACACCCCATCAAGGTCACGAGTCCACGCATAGACCGCGCGGTTGCTGACGCCGGACAACGATTGCGAAAGCCGGTTCGGCAAGTCCGCCAGCAAGGTTTGCGGCGACGACCAACTCTGGCTGCCTGGATTCCACTGCGCCCACAGCATCTGACTGCCCGCGCCATTTGTACCCATGAGCAAGTTTGACGTATTCGCCGTCCACGTTGCCAACACGGTGCCGTTGGTCATCGGGCCGCAAAGGAGCGGCGCATGGTCGAGATACCCATTGCTCGTTAGAGGCAATGGCATGGACCAAGCGCCGTTCGTGTGATTCCACTTCGACCACACGATCTCCATCTGCACGGCCATCGCCGTAAGATTGGTCTGGTTGAAATCTGGATCGGCGACCTGTTCCCACACCGCGATGGCGTCGCCGTTGCCGTCATACGCTACCTGTGGTGCAAACTCCGCCTGCGTGTTCGTTTGAATCGTGGCGGGCACGCTCCAGTTCGTTCCGTCGAAACGCGTCCAGCGGATATCCGTGCATTGCACCGTGTTTGAAGAGCCATTGTCGGCGACATACAGCAGCATTAGTTCCTGGCCTTTGCTGGCCATCGCGGGGGACGATCCCGGAAAAACATTTTCCACCAGTGCCAAGTCCACCTGATCCAGCGTAGCAATCGGCCCGTCGAGCGGCACCGGGCCAGACTTCGCGAGGGTTGTTGCACCGCCCACCTTCTGCCCCTTCGTCGTCTGGGTTGGGGCATTCCCCATCTGCCGGAAATCTTCGAGCGTTAACACCCTGCCGCTCTTGCTCCGCGTCAGCCTCGATTCTGCGGCGACGAACCGTTCCGGCCCCGATTTCAGATAGTCCCTCTTTCGCGGGCCAAAGTCCCGGTGGCCGGCCGACAGAATAATAGTCGTCGTTTGGTTCTCCTTCGCCAGCAAGGACGATCCCACGGCCGGACTGGAACTCATGTTCTCCCACAGTGTCCCTTGGACGATGACAAACTCCTCCTCCATGTCGTAAATCCACGATTCGATGCTGACGCCGCCATAAACTTTGCCCGTGATGCGTTTCAACTTGAACCCGAGCGGCGAATAAGGAATCTCGAATTCCCCTTTCACCTTGCCACCCACATAGGTTTTCAGCTTGGCCACTTTCAAATCCGGCTCGTAAGCTGCCTCCATTCCAAGTTCTAAATTGATGTCTGCCCCGTTGAAATGGGCGGGCATTGGCTGGAATTGGAGCATCAACTGGAACTCGCCATTGAGCAACCCGTAAACCCGCACCCGTTGCACGCTGTTAACGTCCACCCCCAACCACTTTAGGCGATCCAGAATCCGCACCCATTGCGCGGCGGGCACGTAATCGGTCAGATAAAATGAAAGCAACTCCTGTTTCACATCCACGGAAACGACCACTCCCGCATTGCTCACGACGATGCCACCTGTCTGTGTGGCCGTTCCGTCGGCTTGCAGCTTTACCCCAAACTCAATGTCCCGATTGCCCACGCAAAATTTGGGGTGCGTCAGTGAACTGTGCGGGCGCTTACCCACCCGGCCTTTTGATTTGGCTGGCTGCGCTCCGCCGTAAAGAGTCCACTCCCCTGATTCCAGCGCATACTCATAGCCGCCGATGAACTGCAAATCCCACCCAAAATCTCCCAAGAACGGGATCGTTTGCAGCGCCTTCACCGGATACTTGTCGGAAGGATAGGTGACGTTGAACGAATAGGTCGCCTCCTTTGCGCCCAAGATGCTCGCTGGTAGCCCGGTTAATAAAGCCGGCACGGGTATCACCCGCACCGTGATTTCGTAAGGATTGGAAGTGACCTCGACTGCGTCCTCTGCCACGACCTTCAGCTTGTTCGCCCCGTATGAGTAATTCGGCGAGAACCCCCAACTCATGTCCAACGAGGCAGTTGCCTCCGTCCCCGAAATCGTCTTCGTCGCGGCCAACACGCCATTCACATAGAAATAAACTTTTGATGGCGAGCGACCCTGCCAATCCACCGTGGCGGTGAAGTCATTCAGCAGCGCAATACCGCCCAGAAACAAGCCTTCGCGTTGCGCTTGCAAGCCTGTCACCACCGGCTTGCTGCCTCCCGTCGAGGCCGACAACAGAATATCCGGCAACGTCACCACTGTCGCCCCGGCGGGCGCGGTCACCGTGCCCGTGTAAGTGGCGTAGCCCGTATTGCTCACGGCCAGCGTGTTACCGCTGCTCAAGGACACACTGGGAAAGCTGAATTGGCCCGCGCCGGAACTGCTCGTGCTTTGTTCAGCCAGCGTCACCGTCGCGCCGCCCAGAGGGACACGGGTCGCAGCAACCAGGACGCGGCCCGACACCATAATCAAGTTGTCTCGCGTGTCCACCGTGACTGCCGCCGAATCTGCCGAACTCGATCTAGTGCTGTCGCGCGCCGTGACGCGGAAGCGCACATTGGCCGAGAACTTCCCGTTCCAATCTGCTCCGCCGTTCCAAACAATTTGTTTGTTGCTTCCCGGCGTCACGCTCGATCCGTAGCCGTTCCCACTGAAGCTGGTGACCGGCAGCGTGTAACTCGCCCCGCCATTCGTGGACACGGCCACGCTCACGCTCAAGCTGGCAGTATCCGGATCCGCCACGTCGTAGGTTATGTTTACCAGCTGCGTGCCAGATTGTTGGCTCGCGCGAACGTTTGAAACCAGCGGTGCAGCGCCCGCGCTGAGAAGGTAAAGCTCCTGAACCTCCGACGCTGAAAGCGCGCGATTGTAGATGCGGACTTCATCCAAGTAGCCATTAAACGGATACCACGTGTCTGAAAACTTACCAAAATACAAATCCCTTGAATTTGCTACAGTAAAATTCACAGTGGCCCCGTTTTGATACGTCGCTAGGGTTCCATTATAAAATATCTGTAACTCACTACCGTTTACAATATAAGCGATATGGATCCAGTTACCTAGTTGATATGAAGTCGAAGCATCAATACAAAACTTTGGGGATGAAAAGTAATTGTTGCAAAACCCGCCAAAAAAATTGGTTTGTGTACCCCAGACCTTCGCCTGGAACCCCCTCTGATCATGATCCTTCGCAAAAATAGCGCCACAGCCATAATTAGTGCCGTACCTTCCATATCCGTCCATACACCCCATAGCATCTATTGTTACCCACACGCTTATTGATAGCATCGATGTAAATTGCAAACTTACGCTATTGGATACCTTGATATGACCTGGATTGTAAAATCCGCCAAATTTGGCCGCTTGGCCAAATATTCCTGCTCCAAACGTAACCCCACCTGATAATAAACCGTTATTGCCATTTCCACTCGCGTCATTCGCATTGCCGTTAAACGGGTAATAAGCGACCAACCCGGTGTTCAAATCCGCGTGGGCAATCGTGGTTATGCCGAGAAAACAAATAGCCCAACCCGCTATGATCAATTTCGATAGACTGCCATTCATAATCGCCTCCGTCCGTTGCGCGGCAATGCCGTGCTATCCAAATAAAATGGGGCGCACTTACTTACGTCCCATCACGGGCACTCGCATGCCCTCCACGGAACGCTTTCGGCACGCCCCGCATGGGGGCGTGCTTCCAGCAGTGTCCGTGGATCGAAGTTGCGAGTTTCGTGATGGACAGCAGCCGAAGCCGCAAATCTGTGAATTGGTTTTTGGTTACATAGTTCTCTTTCCGAACGATGACGATTGAACCACCTTGCCCGGCTTTGACAAGGCTGATTTTGAATTTTTTGTGTCCGCATTCGACCCGATGCCCGAGGCAAGGCCAATTTCCACCCCGATTGATGGCAAGAAGATAACGGCAGGCTTCCCCATTTTCCTGCCACAAGCTTGTTACCGATCCTTGGCAGGGGGCGTTTGTGTCTGCGTTTTCATGGCCGCAACAGAAATCATCGCGGCCATTGAAATTCATGGTTTCTTCGCGCCATACGGCGGCGGTGTTTCAGCCAGCTTGGCCGGTTCGGCTGTGACGAAGCCATGTGCTACGGCGGCTTCGTGAGCTTGCCGGAGTATCTCCCGCAAGGCTTCACGCGTGGGCAGGTGTTTGGTTTCCTGGTAAATGGCGTCTTTCCATTCCCACACCTGCCGCAATGCTGTCGGCACAAACTCTTCGTTCGGTTCAGGCTTGGTTTTCATCTTCGACCTCCAGCGGCGAAACCAGCCGCAACGTATGCCAATGGCCTTCCTGCTGGTTGATCGCGGCGATCAACGCTTCGCGGCGGACATTTGCCAGATGTTTGAAGTTCCATGACAACAATATATCCAATTCGTGGACGGTTGCATGGGCCACGTGCAAAGCGTCCTCGCGCTTTTTGGCAGGAATGATGCCCTGCGCCAAGTACAAATCCGCCAGCCGTTCGATTTCGGGGTCGCCGGTGAGCATGGTGATGGGGTGCCGGTGGAGCGCGTCGAGGAGCTTCTGGCGATGTTCGGGATTCGGGTCGCGCATGATTTCCAAGATCACGACCTCGGAGGCAAACAACTCGTATTTCTGCGCGTGCTTGGCGAAGAATTCCTCCGTTGCCCGCCGGAAATCGGGCGCATCCTCGGCGAACAGAAAGTTCGGGATCGAGGTGTCGAGGTAGATGCGGAGTTTCTTCATGGCAGCAGCCGGAGCCGTGCGATTTGGTTCTTGGCTTTGGGTTACATGTGTCTTCTTCCGAACGATGACGATTGAACCACCTTGCCCGGCTTTGGCAACACTGGATTTGAAGTTTTTACATCGGGCGGTACGCCCGATGCGTTCAAGGTGTTGACCAGATAAACGCCTCATGCGAAACTGGCAGCGATGAAACGTAGGAAAGCGCAGGTTGAAAAAGCGTCCGTCGGCACGGTGGTTGGCGCGCGAATGCGTGCCGAAAGTAACAAGCTAACTGACACGCAGCGCGAAAAACTTGGAGAAGAGTTCCTGAAACTCTACTATGGCGGTGAGGCTAAACCAGTCATAACCCAATGCTAACTTCTCTGCCGCGCACTCGTTTGAGCGCACAGCAGTCAGTAAATACATTCCTTTGCCGCCTCGGCAAATGTTTTCAAGTTTTCCACCGGCATCTCGAAGAAATGGTCGGATGCCGAACAGGCGTAGCCGCCCTCCTTGCCAAAGCCATCAAACAAACGCGGTGTCTCGGCGCGGATTGGTGGAGTCGGTCACAAACGCGGCGTTCGCGGATTTGAATTGCGGGACGAGCGCGTCCATCTCGTCATTCAACGCGGCATCGGCGGCGTTAAGCTCTCCGTCCATCTTGGCCACTACCAAGCCCGGCGGCTCAATGCTTCTTGTCGAGTTTTTCGAGCTTGGGCCGGATGACCATGCGGCAGTAGGGCGCGCTCTGGTTGTTCCGGTAGTAATCCTGGTGGTAGCCCTCGGCCTTGTAGAAGACGGTGAGCGGCGCGATTTCGGTGACGATGGGTTGGGAGAACAATTTTGCCGCGGCTTGTTTTGATATTTCCGCCGCCGCCTTTTGGGCGTCGGTCTTGTAGAAAATAACGGAGCGATATTGAGTGCCCGCGTCCGCACCCTGACGGTTCAGCGTGGTCGGATCGTGTGCTTGCCAGAACACGTCCAGCAGTTTCTCGTAGGAAATCTGTGTCGGGTCGAACTCGATTTGCGTGACCTCGGCGTGGCCGGTGTCGCCACCGCAGACGTCCTGATAGGTCGGGTTTTTGGTGTGTCCGCCGGCGTAGCCGCTGGTGACGGATTTGACGCCGGGCAGCCGCTCATACACCGCTTCCACGCACCAGAAACAGCCGCCGCCCAACGTGGCCAGCTCGGTTTTGTTCGTTGCAATCATTTTTGTAGTTTTAGCCGGCTCGCCGGCGCGTCCCGCTTGGAGCGGGATCAGCGCGCCGAGGGCCAGCAAGAGGCAAAAGGTCCGGTTCACCGCGCAGAGCCTTTCCGCACTTCCAAGCCGACGGCTTTGAGATTGTTGGCGGCGGAAGCCGCCTGATTCCGTTTCGCCCCGCCGACCTGAAAGATGGCCTGCACGTCGGCGATGATGGCGTCGAACTGTGACAACGGCATGGTGGTGCTGTTCAAAACGGCTTCGATGTCCTGCGCCAGACGCGATTGCTGGACCGCTTCGAGGGTCTGCTCCGTCAACGCCACAGTCACTTCGTTGACAAAGGCAGTGACGGCAGGCAACGACGGTTTTGTGCCGCGACAGGCGCTGGCGATGTCCTTGATGAATTGCTGCTTTTGCTCCGCCGTCGCCGGTGAGCCGAGCTTCAATCCGGCAATGGCGGCCTGAATTTTGGCGACGCCTTGTTGCGGGGTGGCCGCCGGAGTCGCTGTAGCCGGTCTGGCGGCGGTGGGCGCCGGATACGCGCGTGGCGGTGCCGGCGTCGGAACGCCCTGCCGGACGTTGTTCTGGTTGGAGAGTTCCTTGGCGCGGCGCTTGATCTGGTCGGCTTGAGCGCCCTGGCCCAAGGCGTGACCGGCCAGCAAACTGAGCGAAGCCACGCCGGTGAGAAATATTTTCATAGGCGTCTTGGGTTTGTCGGGTGGAAAATTCCGGGCGGTGTAATCAACGATTCACTGTCAGCAGACTTTTTTGCGACAGCAACGAAATGTAATCCACGAGGATATGCTCGGCTTCTTCGAGCGTGACGTCCACGGCCGGCGGTTTCTCCTCTTCTTCGTCTTCTTCATCCAGGCTGCCGCCCGGCGACGGGAGCTGGGAAGCGGCGGAGGCGGAGTGGGTGCTGGCGCCGGAAGCACCCACGTTCGCGGCCAGGCTCTTGGCCAAAGCGTTCGTCTTGGCCACCGGCGGCGGCAGACCGGGCAGGTCCGTCTGCTTGAGCGCGAGTTCGTAAATTTTACGGTCGGGGTCTTTGCGCGCGAGCCGTTCCTTGTCGCGGGCCTTCTGGCGGGCTTCCGCTTCGTCCTTTTCCTTGAGCCGCTGTTGTTCGTTGAGCGAAATCGTTTTGTCCTCCTGATGCTTGCGGAACAGTCCGATGTCCTCGCGAATGTAGGCAAAATCCTGGTCCGTGGTCACGCGCTGGTTGGAGTGCTTGAGTAATTCGCCAAGGCAGGGCTCGACGAGATTGAGCTTGTCAAAGTTCGCGCTCGGAATCGTGTCCCACTGGAGTGGATTTTCCAGCGCGCCTTCCCCGATGTCCTTCGAATGATTCAACACCGAGGGCAATACGATGTCCGGCATCACGCCCTTCAACTGCGTCGAAGCGCCGCTGGCGCGATAAAATTTCTGGATGGTGAGCTTGAGTTCGCCCGGGTCATTGGTGGCCGTGGCGGTGGCAGGTTCGACATAGGGACGGAGTTGATTCAGGTTTTGCACCGTGCCTTTGCCGTGGGTGGAAATATCGCCGACCACGAGGGCGCGGCCGTAATCCTGCAATGCGCCCGCGACGATCTCCGAAGCCGAGGCGCTGAACCGGCTGGTGAGCACAATCAGCGGCCCATCGTAAAGCACACCGGGATCCGCGTCCTCGCGCACAAACTTGCGGCCGTCGGACGAACGCACCTGCACCACCGGACCCTCTTTGATGAACAAACCGGTGAGTTTGATGGCCTCTTCGAGCGACCCGCCGCCATTCCGCCGCAAATCGAGAATCACGCCGACGACGTTTTCCTCTTTGAATTTTTTCAACATTTTTCCGACGTCAGCGGAAGTGGAGCGCGGCGTGGGCCTGGTTGCGCCCGCACCGCTCTCGTTGCCGGCCAGTTCCACCGCCCGGTCAATGGTTGCGTAAAAGGTCGGCAGATCAATCACTCCGAGCCGGAGGGTTCTGCCCGCGCTGGCCAGCCCGCCGTGCGCGCGCACCGTCGCGGCAGGCATTTCGATGATCTTGGCCTTGACCTCCTGATCCTCGAGCTTGATCTCATCGCGAAAGAGCGAGACCACGCGCCGGTCCGAAGGACTGTCCACCGGGATGATGGTGAGCCGCACCTCGCTGCCTTTCGGGCCGCGAATCAACTGCACGGCCTTGTTCAGATTCATTTCCACCACGTCCACCGGCGCCGCGTTGCCTTGGGCCACTGCGGCAATGCGATCGCCGACCTTGATTTGTTTGCTTTTCATGGCCGGGCCCGGCTTCAGTTCCTGAATTTTGCAATAACCGTCCAGATCGGTCGTCAGGACCGCGCCGATGCCGAACAAAGCGAGGTTCATGCCGATGGCAAAATTTTTCGCGCCGCTATCGTTCATGTAATCGGAGTGCGGATCGTAAACGTGCGCCAGCGCGGTCAGATATTTTTCCAGCACGTCCTCGTTGTCCCATTCCTTGAACATGTGCAGGTTTCGGTGGTAGCGCCGCGACAGCAGATCCACGATTTCTTCAGCGTCGGTTTTCTTTTTGGTTTCTGGCGGCGGCGCGGTGGGTTTGGATGCGGGGGTTGTATCGTGGGCGGCTATTACTATCTTCTGGCCCCCCTGCCCGATCTTCGGAGAGATGGTTTCATCCGGCAACGACGTCGCCGAATTTGAAAGCGCAGTTGCGTTCGTCAACGGAAATTCCATCGTCTTGCCAGCCAGGACCTCCGGCTTCTTCTTCGCGCCGAGCCCGGCGAGTTTTTCCTGGAGGTACTCAAAGCGCAGGCGCTGCCGCCAGAGCTGTTTCGCTTCGGCGAGGTCTTTGGGATACGACGACTCGTGGCGGTTGGCGAGCATGCGCTCGTCGGTGGTGAAATCGAACTTCTCGTTTTTCAACAATTCATCGGCGTAAGCAACCCGCTGGCTTAATCGCCCGAAGAACCGGTTGAAGATTTCATAAGCCGGCGAGGTGTCGGCCACCCCATTGCGGGTCAGCGTGAGGTTGTCCAACCGGAGGCGGTAGTGGTCGAATTCCGCGAGGTCCTCCTGCGTGAAATGCAGGTGCTGCGGGTCGAGCGTTTCCAGATAGCGCTCAAAGAATTTCTC
>JALOTT010000104.1 GCA_025457745.1 Verrucomicrobiota bacterium | reverse complement strand
GTTCAAACCCAGTCCCAACAATTCTTGAAATAGTTTTTCAGGTGTCATGCCGCCAGACTATCCGGGCGGCTCCACCGAAAACAGCGAGGAAGGGAAAAAGTGTATTCATAGTCTTGCGCCTTTACGTCTTGGCGTCTTTGCGTTAAAAATTCTCCGGAGTTGTTATCGCCCCCGCTGAAACTTCTGGCTTTCGTAGTCTCCACTGTTCCGCTGCCAGTTTCACCGCCGGCGCGGCCAGGAGCGCGAGTGCGACGCAGAACAGCGGCCAGTTGAATTGCTCGGGCAACACCTTGCGAATCGCATCCACGCCCTGGTCCGCAACACGGATTGTATCCGCCATGAAAACGTAAAGCGCCAGCGCAATGCCCATGGAATTGAGAACCCACACGCGCCAGTTGGACAACGGTGGGGCGGGTACTCGTTCAAACTGACTCGCGAGCGTCCCCCACAAAATCATCAGCAAAGCAATCGAAATGGGCGCGAGAACTGGCCCCCACCACGGCAGCGGAATCAGGAAGAGAATGTCCCAATCCAGCAACGAGTTGGGCCAGTCGCAGATCACTTTCAGAAAAAGGTAATAGAAGATGTCCCACACGCCGAACGCGATTGCTGAGTAACCCAGTCGCGAGCGCCAGTCGCGACCCGCCAACACGCCGACGGTGAACAGCATGACAAGTGTTGCAAACTCGCGCGCCAATTCGACCGGCCCCAATCCGCCAATCAGCGGCAGTGGATTTGATTGATAAGGTTCGATGCGATCAACGTGCGTGCGCAGGTAATAAACGACCGCCGCTTCGACCCACGCCATTGCAACGGCGAAGATGATGACAATCATCCATCGGGTGAGGTTTGATCGGTATATTTTCATGCGTTGCATGGTTTGCTCTGATCGCGCGTGTACCAATCAATATTTCGCGTGATGTAGATGACGACGGCAAGGACGCCGCAAGCTCCAGCGCAAGAACCACGGAAGCAGAACGAGTGCGGCCAGACAGAACGAAAGCCCGAAAGTTCGCTTCGGCGTGAATCCCATCCAGTAAACGTACTGGACGAGCATGCAGAGCGGCCACGACAACACGCATAGAATCAGTCCGCCGATCACGAGCACGGGAATGGCAAACACCCAATATCTGACCCTTGTACTTCGGTCTGCGAGCCAACGTGCGAGAGCGATGTTCGGTATAGCGAGGATCGCGAGAACTGAAAACCATATCATCCACTTTCCGATAGTTGGCTGGTCCATTGCCCAACCTGCGTGGATGATGTCGAACCTTTCGGCGAAAAGTTTTCCGGTCAGTACGTAGGCCGGAAGCCAGCCTTTTGCAACCGACAAGAAGGGATCTTTTGCCACAAGCATAACCAAGTAAAGCAACAGCCCGAAGCACGGCAGCATCGCCCACGACGGGCAGGCGTGGTGAAGCCTCGTAATCAGGCGTGGGACTGGAAGATTCATGTCACGCAACGTGATGTTCGAGCGTTGAGTGTCGCTCCGGCGCGAGATGAGTGCCGGCGAGGTGGCAAATGTGGCTTTCCACCTCGGCAATGATGGAATCTGGCGTCGAAGTTCCCGCCGTGATACCCACCGTCTGCGCGCCTTCAAACCAGCCCGCGAGCAAATCTGCCGCGGTTTGCACGTGATGCACGCGGGCGCAATAGCGGGCACAACTGGCGACCAGCTCACGCGTGTTGTTGCTGTGCGCGCCGCCGATGACAATGACGACATCGCATTGCTGGGCCAGTTCGATGGCGGCGTGCTGCCGCTGCTTGGTCGGCTGGCAAACGGTGTCCACGAAGCGCACTTCGGAGTTTGGGAAACGCCGGCGAATCGAACCGACCAGATGGCGCACCTTGTCAATCGGTTGTGTGGTTTGCGCCGCGATGCCGTAACGCAAACGCTCAGCAAGTTGTTGCACGTCGGCTTCGCTCGACACCACATCGAACTCCACCAAGTCCTCAGTCAAACCGCGCACCTCGACGTGATCGCGCTTGCCGATAATTACTGGATGAAAGCCTTCATGCACGAGCTTCGCGACTGCGCGATGCGCAACCGTGACGAGCGGGCATGTGGCTTCAAGCACGCTCAATCGAAGCGCGCGAACGGCATCGAGCTTGCGCTCCGACGCGCCGTGCGCGGTGATCATAACCGTTTGTGTCGCCACCTCCCGGGCGTCGTTTTGAATCTGGATGTTCCTCGCGCGAAGTTCGGCGAGCACGGTATCGTTGTGGACGAGGTCGCCGAGAATTGTGAGCGGGCGGGCTTGGGCCTGTTCCAACGCCAGCGTGATGGCGTCGCGCACGCCGAAACACATGCCGAGATGTTCTGCGCGGAGAATTATCATGCTTTAGTAGGGCAGCCGTCCCGGCTGCCAACGTCGCGGCGACCGTCCCGGTTGCCGGCAGGCGAGACGCCCGCCGCAACAATCGCAGGCGAGGACGCCTGCGCCACTACTAGCTGTGCCATGGCGGATAAGATTGCCAACCGTGTTTTCACTTTGTAATACAAAGTAAAAGACCATGCGGGTTCAGGTTCGTTCAAAAGATTTTTCATTTAGGCCGGTTTTGCTGGACGACTTGCTCCAGCAGGTTGATGTAACCGGTGAAGGCCTTTTTGCCCGCAGCGGTCATGGAACAGGTCGTGAGCGGACGATTGTCCTGATACGATTTTGATACCGAGACGTAGCCCGCTTCCTGAAGCGTGCGCATGTGCGAGGTCAGGTTGCCGTCCGTCATTTCGAGGGCGTCGCGGAGTTCGGTGAACGACAGCTCCGGCGAGGCGGCGAGCATGGACATGATGGCCAGCCGCCCTTTCTCGTGAATGACGCGATCGAGCTGGAGAAATGGTTCGGGGTTCACGATTCATTCCCGCGCTTTTCGGTGAAGTAGAGGTAAATGCCGCAAGCCAGTTGGAGGAGGCCGAAGAGAAAACCCATGAGCCAGTGACTGCTTTCCCACGGCGTGTAGGAATCCTGACGGAAAGTGACGAACAGCCACAGTAAAACCGCATTGCCCGCTGCGATGTAGAGCCATCCAAGCAATTTCAAACCCCTCGAAGTGAAGAAACCTGCCGCGTGCAAGGCACAGCCGTAAAACACCGCCCAGAGTGCCGGCAGCCAGATAAACTGACCCGCGTCGTCGTATGTGCCCGTTGGTGGATCGGCCACCGGTTTCTCGGACCAAGCGACAAAAGACCAGATCCCCACCAACAATCCGACGGTGAGCGACGGCAGCAACGCTTGCGCGACGCGCCGCGTGGGCAGCGACCAGAACGGCTCGGCGCTCTTCAACGCTTGCCGGCGCACGAGCATCAGGGTGCCGGCCACGCCAACGAGAGCCACCGCCATCCAGTAAGCAATAAATGCCGGTCCCGTTTCAGCGCGGAGAGCAACACCCACAAATGCCGCTGCCATCCCCGTCAGGCCGGCGAACGTCATGACCGGCGCCAGAGCGCGGCGGTAGAGCGCGGAACGCTCCATGAGAGTGCGAATGACTTGCAGATGTTCGGCGGCCCAGTTCATTTCCACGAATACACTTTGCAATACAAAGCGAGTCTTGGCAAGGAATAGTTGGAAAAAAAATAGGACAGGCGTCGCGCCTGTCCCCATTTCATGGGAAACGAGGCTCAGAGACAGGCGCGACGCCTGTCCTGCGCCTCATTGGGTCTGATGAGCACCTTGCCGAGCACTTGGCGCGAGCGGAGTTTGGCGAGCGCGGCGGGGACTTGGTCCAACGGGAGGATGGAATCAATCACCGGCTTGAGTTTGCCGGCAGCGGCCCATTCGAGCGTGGCTTGGATGTCCGCGCGGTTGCGTCCGTAGCTGCCGATGAGCCGTTGTTCCTTTACGAAGAAAGGCCAAAGGTTGAACTTAACTTCCCGCCCGGCAGTTGCACCGCAGGTGACAATCGTTCCGCCGCGCGCCAGACACGCGAAACATTTCAGCAAGGCGTCGCCACCGACGTGCTCGACCACGAGGTCCACCCCACGTCGTTTGGTGAGCTTGCGAACTTCGGCGGGCCAGTTTGTGTCGTTGGCGTCGAGGATGAATTCGGCGCCGAGATGTTGTGCCAGTGAGCGTTTGGCTTCGGTTGAGCCGGTGCTGATGACGCGGGCGCCGAGTTGCCTGGCGATTTGAATCGCTGCCGAGCCGACTCCGCTCGCGCCGCCCATGACGAGCACCCAATCGCCTTGGCGGACTTGCGCGCGGTTGGTGAGCATGTGCATGGCGGTGCTGCCGGCGAGCGAGAGTGCGGCGCTCGTGTCGAAGTCCACGCCTGCCGGCATACGGACCAAAGCGTGTGCGGGGACGACGACTTTCTCGGCGAACCCCCCGTTGCGCTGCACGCCGAGCAGTTCGCCTCGAATGCAGATTGATTCGTCACCACGCCGGCAGAATTCACATTCGCCGCAGAAGAGGTTGGATTGCACGGCAACGTTTTCGCCGGGCTTCCAATCTTTGACGCCGCTGCCAATGGCGCAAACCTGTCCGGCAATTTCTCCACCGGGCGTGCGCGGAAGTGGGATTTGAACCGGCAGGCTGCCCGCTTCGAGCCAGAGGTCAAGGCGGTTCAGGCCGCACGCCCGCACTTGCACGACAACCTTGTCCGGCCCGGGTTGCGGTTCGGGTAAATCGCGCAACTCGAATTTTCCGGGCGCACCGTGGGCGATGAGTTGGATGGCATTCATGAGGGTAATTTAACCAAGAGAGGAGAGCGCGCGTAGAAAATTCAGAATGGGCTGGATTGAATTTAGCGGCGGAAGCCAATTGGCCGCGTGGCGGAAACACTCGCCGGACTTGTCAGCGCTTCAACGCTTCACCCGGGGACACCACGTAGAACTCCTTCTGCCTCAACCGTTCCACAATCATATCTACGGTGCGATCAATGGCGCCGAGGTTTTCGCGCACAACCTTGACGGCGTTGCGTCCGAGTTGTTCGCGTCGCGCGGCATCGGAGAGCAACCGCGCCAACGCAGATTCCAGTTCAGCCGCGTCGCGCACCTGCACCGCGGCGTCCTGGGCAACGAAGCTTCGCACCGCGTCGGCGAAGTTTTGCATGTTCGGCCCGAAGACCATGGCCTTGCCCAACGCGCCGGGTTCAATGGGATTTTGCCCGCCTGCCGCCGTGAGGCTTTTGCCGACAAAAATCACCGCCGCCTGTTCGTAAAAATACTTCAATTCGCCGGTGGTATTCACCAGCAGGCAATCCAGCTTGCCGTCATCGTGCTGGGCGTTAGCGGTGAGTTCGCTGCGGTAGGCGAAGCGGATGCCGCGCGTCTCGAGCTCGCGGCCAACTTCGCGGCTGCGCTCGAAATGGCGCGGGACCAGCACCAGGAACAAACCGGAGAAACGCGGGCGTAATCGCAGGTAAATGTCGGCGAGAATTCCCTCCTCGCCGGCATGTGTGCTGCCGCCGACCAGCAGTTGCGCACCGGGTCGCACGCCGATTTGACGCAGCAGGGCGGGGACATCGAGCCGGCGGCGCTCGTTGGGCGTGGCCGCGTCGAATTTCAAACTGCCGACCACCCGCACGGCTTCAGCGTGACAGCCCAACTCCCGCAATCTGGCGGCGTCAGCGTCGTTCTGCGCGCCCACGCCTGCGAACGAAGCGAACAGCGGGCGGAACAAAAAACCAAACCGCCGGTAGCCGCGATACGAGCGGTCGGACAATCGCGCGTTGACGAGAAACAAGGGGACGTTCTGGTTCTGCGCGCGCCAGATGAAGTTGGGCCAGATTTCCGCTTCGGCCAGCACGATAGCCTCCGGCTTGATCGTGGCCATCGCGCGCGCGACGAATTTGTGGCGGTCAATCGGGTAATAGATTTTGGCGATCTGCTTGGGCAGTTTTTTGCGCAACTCACCCATGCCGGTGGTGGTGGTGGTGGAGACAACGATTTTGGCGTTGGGCAGGCGCGGTTCGAGCGAGCGAATGAGTTGCGTGCAAAGGTTGACCTCGCCCACGCTCACGGCGTGCAGCCAGATCACATGGCGGTTCGTGAGGGCCTGCTTGAGGTTGGGTTCAAACCGGCCGAAACGCTGCGAAAAGCCGTCCCGCCAATCGCCGCGCCGCCGCATCCGCAAGAAATAATACGGCGCGGACAGTACGAAACAAAACGTGAACAATATGTTGTAAAGCGTTCGCACCTCAGGATTTCGCCAGGCGATTGTCCCTGAGTCTTCCGTAAATTAGCGCTTTCTGCAAAACAAATGTGATTGCGAACCGCGATTCAACCTTTCTCTTAACACCCCGCTTCAGCAGGGTGGCGAGCCATTCAACGATTTGTCCAGCGACCTTGCGGAACCGGCGCGAGGATGTCGTTGTAGATCACGCTGCCCCAAGTGAGCATGTAGGAGAAATCCGTGGACATGTCCGCCGCGAGCCTGGCCGCGACCAGCCAGCGCACGAATTTGCCGCAACGCTTTATCGAACAATTCCGGAATGGTGGTCGCGCCGGAATCGCGCAGCGGTTTCACGCAGAAGCCCGTCCAGCCCACCACGAACATGGCGCTGGCGTTGCAGAAGCCGGGAATCGCGCCCGCAAACCCGCGCGTGTAACCCGCTTGCGCCGTGTACATGCAGGTGACGATGCCGAATTCGGTGGCGGCCAGCGACGCAATGCCGAGAGAGACGTTCATCTCACGTCCCGCCACCAAGAAGCGATCCACCCGCGACACGTATTTGCGGACCATCAGCCCGGCGATCAAGGTCGCGAGCAGATAGACGCCAACGATGCTTCCATCCAGCAGCCAGTTGAAGTTGGTCATGGGAGGTCGCGGTGGGTAGGGCGCGCCACTCCGTGCGCGCCGAGGTGCGTTTGACCGGATGCGGCGCGCACGGAGTGACGCGCCCTACCAGATGGGCGTTTTGTGTTTTTTATTTCGCCCCTTTGACCAACAGCGGAATGGCATTGAGCGACGTGCGTGCGGTGATGAACAACGTTTTGCCGTCCTTGCCACCGAAACACAAGTTGGCTGGCGTCTCGGGCACAAAAATCTTGCCAATTAACTTCCCGTCCGGCGCAAAAATGTGAACGCCGTCGCCCGCGCTTGAATAGATCCGGCCCTTGGCGTCGCACCGAATTCCGTCCGGACCGCCCTTGTCTATCTGGCAGAACACCGCGCCACCCTTCACCGTGCCATCCTTTTGCACTTCAAACACGCGGATGTGCCGTGGCTTGCCGGAGTCCGCCACGTAAAGCTTCTTCTCGTCCGGCGAGAAACAGATGCCGTTGGGCTTGTCGAAATCCCGCGCCAGCACTGTGAGCGCTTTCGTTTTTGGGTCGAAGCGGAAGACGAAACAACCCCCGTAATCGTGTGGCTTTCCGCCAAGTCCGTAGTCCGGGTCGGTGAACCACACCGTTCCGTCCGATTTCACCGCCACGTCGTTCGGCGAGTTGAACTTCTTATCGCCAAAGCGATCCACGAGTGTCACGAGCGTCCCGTCATCTTCCAGCCGGCTGACCCGTCGGCCGCTGTGTTCGCAACTCACGAGCCGGCCTTGAGGATCCACCGTGTTGCCATTGGCGTTGAAACTGGGCTTGCGAAACGTCGTGAGGCCGTCTTTCTGAGTCCACTTCTTGAGTTCGTCCGACGGAATGTCGCTGAAAACCAGGTAGCCACCATCGCGCGCCGACCACACCGGCCCTTCCGAGAATTTCATGCCCGTAGCAATTCTTTCCAGATTTGCACCCGGCGGAACAATTCTTTTGAAGCCGGCTTCATCGCGAACATCAAAATCCGCGGCCACCGTGAGGCGAAGTGAATGGAAAAGCAGAAGCGCAGCGAGGGTGGTGTGGCAAATGGACTGGCGTTGCGTTCGCACGGGTTTATGCATGAAGCGGGCAAAGTCTTAACAGGAAGTATTCCACCCGTCACTCAGAATTTTCCTCCCCGGGGCACGGGGCGCATCAGGCGATGCCACCAAGGTAGTGGGGCAGCCGTCCCGGCTGCCACAGTCCTGGCGACCGTCTTGGTTGCCGGAAGTTGCGGCGCTCGCCACCAACCGGGACCGTTGGTGGGACTTTCGCAAGCGGGACGCCCGCGCCACTACGGCGTCACCGGCACGGCGTTGATTTCGATGTCCTTCGCCCCGCTCAGTTGCGCCCGGCCGTTGATGAAGGAATTGTTCAAAAGTAACAGGAACTGTTGAGCTGGCAGGTTGTTTTGCAAAACTTTGCCGTCGCGACCGGAGGCTTTGATTTGTGCAGCCGCCAGTTCATTTGTTAGCGGCACAAAATTCCACGTGAAGACAATCTGCCGGTTGAGCGTGCGGTTGGTGCCGGCGACGCGATACGCGAAGTTCTGTGCGGCTTCCTGTTCAGGCAACTGCGTGAAGCCGGGGTGACCCAAGGCGAGTTTGTCTTCCTGCTTCCCCTTTAAGCTTTCCGCGCCCTTCTTCTCGAACGCAACAGCAACACTCTGCCGCGTAGGCTGTGCTTCCACTTCGCCGAGATAGATCGAGCCGTCGCCATCAATCACGCGCAACTGGTCGCCCGTCTGCTCGACCTGAAAATTCGCGAGTACGGGGACGATGGTGGCGGACTTGGCAGTCTTCCCGTAGCTTGAAACGGGGGCGCGGTTGGCAAAGGCTTGCGAGTTGGCTTGGATATTATTCTGCCTGCCACCACGCGCCTCTTGTCTGAAGTATTTGGTTGATGCGTCGGGTGCAAGCTCGGCAACTTTGCTGGCAGGCGCACCCGCGACACTGCCATTGTTTGCGGAGGTGTAATTCTTGCGGATGCCATCGAAGTTATCGACTGAATCTGTCTTGGGCGAAATCGAAAGCGCCATTGCCTTCGCTTGAGATTTGTCGTCCGTGGGCGCGCTGTCCCCTGCCCCCAACGCGCGTTTCGCCTCCACTGTTTGGCCGCGCAATTGGTTCGCCGGCGGCATCTGTGCAAAATCGTTTGCTGCGACAAGACTGGTCTCCAAATTCAACCCGGTTTCGTTCTTCGAAAACACCGCCAAATCGTCGGCCGTCTTGGCGTCGCCCTGTTTTAGCCGAACCGTCTCGCGTTTCAGCGCCACGCCGAACTTGTCCTCGCGGCTTCCTACGGGTACGCCGCTTGATTCAACTCCGTCGCGCGCGGAGCCGCTCTTCGCGTAAGCCGGCGTAGGCTGGTCTCCCAAGCTTGTTGCCGGCGCCGGCGTTGCCCGCGGCGGTGTTTCCAGCGCCTTGAAAGAACTCTCCGCCACCTCGACCGGCGCGGCGGGCGCAAACGCGTTCTTGGCCAAATCAAATTCAAACCCCGTTTTTTCGCTCGGCCCGACCAACATCCACACGCCCACGCCCAGCACGATCAAAACCGGCAGCGCCCAAATCAACTGCCTCCGCCAAAGTATCAATACTCGTGCGAACCTCGTCGCCTCTCCGTCGCCAGCCGACGAGCGTTTGGGAAATTGCCGCGTCACCTCGCCTTGCAACAACCGCCGCGTGGCGGGATGCAACTCGATGGGCGCGCCCGCATCATCGCGCCGTTTCTTCGCGTAGCGGCGCAGCAGTTTTTCGATTGGGCGTTCGTCGTTCATGACCCACTCAAAGGAGCGCGGGCTTCAGCCCGCTTCAACTGCCGGACAGCCGTGGCTTCCGGCGAAACTTGAGCGTGTGCTTCCATTCGGACGGCGAAGCGGCGTGAACGCCGCGCGCCGTATCGCAACTGGTTCATCTGGTTCATGGCCATCGTGCTCACCTCAAGTTAGACGGAAAGTCGCCGGATTTCTCCCGCGAAATCATTTTCCGCGCGATGGCCTCCAGCCGATCCAAGCACTTGCTCAGACGCGAGCTGACGGTCTTGGGATTGAGCTTCAATTCGCAACTCAACTCCTCGTAACTCAAATCGCCGAAGTAGCGGAGTTCAATAATTTCGCGGCACGGTTCATCGACCTGGTCCAGCGCCTCGCGAACGAGTTCGATTTTCTCCAAATTCATCAACTCGGCGTCCGGCGCGGGCAGGCCGCTCGGCGGATCAATCGTCAGGCCCGTCTCCGGGTCTTCGGCGCTGAGGGAAAGCGGGGTCTGGCCGCCACCGCGCTTGGCGGCGTGCTGACGTTCACGGTAATCGCGCGCCTTGTTGGCGGCGATGCGGAACAGCCACGTTTGAAACTGGCTGCCGCCCTGAAACGAGCTGAGGTTGCGGATGACGGACAGAAAAACTTCCTGGCAAACTTCCTCCACGTCCTCGCGCGTGAAGTCGGACGCAAGTTGGAAAACGAATCGCCCCGCCGCCGCATAGTGCCGATCGAACAACTCGTCCCACGCTTCCGCGACACCCCGCCGGCAGCGCGCCAGCAATTGAGCCTCGGTTTCCATTGAGGCTTGGACTGTAGCCGGTGGGCCGGCGTTTGAACAGATTTTCGCGAACGCACCGGAGCGCCGGTCTCCGACCCGGCGCGTCCCAGTTGGAGTTCAAGCTTTAGCGCGGTTTAAATAAAACTGTATCCACGCAGACATCCATTTTATGCCCATGTATCAGATGAAAACTCAAACAAAGTGGCCACGAGTCCATTGAA